>LJCR01001389.1 GCA_001399705.1 Kouleothrix aurantiaca | reverse complement strand
TCCTGCTGCGCCGTTTCTGCTGCCGCACCCAGGCCGCCAGCCGCGTCGTCGTAGGCAAAGGTCACCCGCTCGAACTCGACGCCGAGCGCGCCAGCGGGCAGGGGCGTGCTGCCATCCACAAACGAGCTGCGCGTGGCAAACAGCTCCTGAATGCGCGCAATGCCGGCGGTGGCGCGCTGGAGGTCTTCGATCTCGCGCGTGAGCTGGTGAATGGGCTGGTACATCAGCTGGGTGTAGAAAAACACCAGGTAGGCGGTGCCAAGCGTGATCTGCCCGCTGTCGAACAGCGATTTCGCCAGCAGGTAGCCCGATGCCGTGCCGATCGCGAACAGCAGAATGGGCGCAAACCATGTGCCCGAGCCGATCAGCGCGGCGCGGCGCTCGCTGCGCCGGCGGGCGCGGCTGCGCTCGGCAAGCCGGCCAAGCGTATAGGCCACCGCGCCGCTGGAGCGAATATCTTCGGTGCCCGACAGGCGCTCTTCAACAAAGCCGAACAGCTCGGCGCTGGTCTGGCGCGCGATCTTCCAGTAGGGCACGGCAATGCGCTGCACCCACGTGATGATCGTGACCACCGCAACGGCGAAGCCCGTCAGCATCAGGCCGATCTGCCAGTTCGCAAGCGTCAGCGCAACCAGGATGCCCAGCAGCAGCAAGAGGCTGCCGAACACGCGGATCACGAACTGCGAGAAGAAATTCGCCAGCGCCGTCACATCGCCGTCGATGCGCTCGATCAGCTCGCCGGGCGTGCGCGCCTTGTGGAAGCTCATGTCGAGCTTGAGCGTGTGGAGCGCAAGGTCGGCGCGCAGCTGGTTGGTTGCCGTCCAGCCAACATTTTCGGCAATGTAAGTGGCGGCGACGTTCAGCACCTGCGTGGCAATCGCCACAACGATGAACAGGATGGCAGCGTTGATCAGCTGGCTGGTTGCGCCGCCGCCCTGCGCGCTATCGATGAAATAGCGCAGGATCTGCGGGTTGGCGATTTGCAGCGCAATGCCGCCCAGCAGCAGCACAGCCAGCATGAGCACGCGCCCGCGCTGGCGCTGGAGGTAGGTGCTCAGCAGCGCCCGGTATTGTTTCAGCGCCTGATTCATAGTGTTTGGCCCACAGCGGCGCGCCACTTCGGTGGCGGTTCGCTCTTGCTATCATGCACATCTGTTCGAAGGTATGACTATAGCCGCAGCGGGGGGATTTGGCATCGGCCAAAAGGTTGAAGCGATGTAAACAAATTGCAAAGGCACAGAAGGCACCGAGTTTTTTTCATACTCGGTGCCTTCTGTGCCTTTGTAGCGCCAATTTTCCCCGGCTCTACGCCGCGCGCGTGACGTAGCGCAGCATGTCGTTCAGCATCGTCAGCGCCACCGGGTGGTTGGCCAGGTGCGTGCTGAGCTGGAACGTGCATGCCAGCAGGCGGCCCGCGCCATAGCGGCGTTCAGCCACCAGCGCGACCGTGTCGTGCAGCCAGCCGACGAACAGGCCGGCGTGGACATCGCCCTCGAACTCGGCCGGCCCGCAGCCAACGATCACGTTGTCGGGCGTGAGGCCCTTGAACGCGAAATCGACCAGGCCGGCGCTGGGGATGCCGGTGAAGATGCGATCCTGGCGCAGCCAGCTAAAGCTGCTCGCCCAGTCGCCCTGCCAGCCACGGCCAGCGCGCGGCGCGGCACCAAAGCGGTTGAGGTAGGCGTGCTGCGAGTCAGGGCCTTCGGCCAGCCACAGCACGCGCCCGCCGGTTTCGACATGGGCGCGCAGCGCGTCGGTCATGGTCGTCGCCAGCGCGACATCGGCCTCGGCCAGCGAGGCAGCCACGGTGAAGCCCAGGCCGCGCAGTGTTTCGGCTAGCTCGGGCGC
>LJCR01000139.1 GCA_001399705.1 Kouleothrix aurantiaca | reverse complement strand
GCGCGCAATCTCGGTATACAGCTGCGCGTCGCCAAACACCAGCGCCTCGAACCAGCCGTGCTCGGGGCAGCGCTTGCGCATAAACACCTTGTTCTCGCGTAGGAGGATCTGCGCGTCGATCACGCGCTTGCACGCGGGGCAGATGCTGCGCGTGAACTCCCAGAAGATCGCGTCGCGCTCGGCTTTTTGGGGCTGCGTTGAAGTCACATTTCGTCCGTTCGACTATGAGAAGTTCATGTTGAAGCACACGGCGTAGATCAGGATGCCGAGCAGCAGCACCAGCGCCAGCGCCGCGCCAAACGCAGCCAGCGCGCCCAGGGCGATCCAGCGCCGCCACATGCCCAGCCCAACCAGCGCGCCGATGTTGATCAGCAGCGGCAGCGCCAGCAAAATCAGCGCCGACATATTTGAGTCGATGCCATTGCTGGCCTGGCTGAGCAGCGTGACGGTGCAGCCGTAGAACAGGCCGTTCACCAGGTACCAGCCCACAAAACCAATCACGAAGTCAAGGATCTTTTCGTTGCGCGTTGTGTATTCCTTGCGTGTGAAGTTCATGGCATATCCTGTTGGCAGTTGGCAGAAAGTGTTACGTTAGCAGGTTGCATGTTGGCGGGTTGCATGTTGACAATCGGCAGTTGGAAACCTTCAACCTGAAAACCTGCAACCCCTCTGCGCTCTTTGCGCGCTTTGCGGTGAATTGTTGGTCGTCGTTCGTCGGTCGTCGGTCGTCAACCTGCAACCCGAAATCCTCCGTGCCTCTGTGTCTCTAACACGAAAATAGAACCGAGAACTAAGAACCAAGAACCGTTCGCGTTCTATTTTCATCCATCAGGGTGCGGCGCAGCCGCATGGATATCTGTGGTGAATTTCGTTCTTCGAACCCGCAAACCCCGACTACGCCGCAGCAGGACGGGCCGCGCGCAGGTGCCGCCCATAGTAGATCGCCAGCGCGCCAAGCAGCAGCAGGCACGCGAGCTGCGGGCCGGTCAGGCCCAGCGCCACCACCGGGTTGTTGCGCACAAACTCCACCAGGAAGCGGAACACGGCATAGCCCGCCAGCCCGAGCTTCAGCAGGTTTCCATTCTGCATGGCCGGGTGGTCGCGCAGCAGCATCAGCACGCCAAACCAGATTAGGTTGAATCCCGCGTCGTAGAGCGGTGTTGGGTGTACGAGGTAATCGACGCCGGGCGCGGGCACAGCCCAGGGGAGCGTGCTGGCCTTGCCCAGGCCATCCTCGGCGGCAAGGTAATCGCCCAGCCGGCCGACCGCCGTGCCCAGCGCAATAGCGGGCGCAAAAGCGTCGCAGGCGCAGCCGGCCTTGCCAATAATCCGGCTGGCGATGTAGCCGCCAATGTACGCGCCAATCAGCCCGCCCATAATCGAGCCGGGGCCGACACGCGGGTCGAATAGCGTGTACATGTTCAGCACCACCGGCGCAGTGCTGCGGCCCAGGAAAAACAGGATCGACAGGCGCGCGCCGATCATGCCGCCGACGAATGCCGCCAGCGCGATCGGCACCAGCTCTTCTTTCGGCCAGCGGCGTCGCCGCGCTTCCAGAACGAGCATCAGCAGGCCGACGAGCATGCCGAGCAGCAGGAAAAAGCCATGGGCGTAGATCGGCATGCCGGCAATGTGGAACAAAATCGGGTGCATGGCGCGGTCCTCCCGGTGCTATAGCGGTTTGCAGAACAATTGACCACTCATGCGCGGCAAGAAGCGCATTGGAGCGCGGAAAATCTAACCGCCTTCTGCATCCTGCCGGCTGCAACCTGCTATAGGAGCGGCAGGGCGTATGGGCCGATTATACCGCAAGTGGCTGTTCCAGTGCAGCAGGCAATTGTGCCAGCCAGGCATTCGCGGCGGCGGGCGTGGGCAGGCGCAGTTTGGTGGCGTGGGCGTATTCGGCGCTGCGAAAGAGCGCGGTGTAGGTGGCGCGATGCCGCGCGTGGGTTTTGAGCGCCCAGAGAAACAGCGAGTCGCGGCTAAAAAACTGGTGGCTGAAGCGCTCGTAGTTGTCATTCCACAGCACTTCGCGCGTGCGGGCGCGCCGGATGCTGCGCCAGAACAGCCGCCAGAAGATGATTGGCAGCGCGAAATCGAGCCACACAATCAGCTCGGCGCGGCCCCATGTCAGGTCGCGCACCTTGCTGTAGTTGCCGTCGATCACCCAGGCCGGCCCAGCCACCAGCCGCTCCACGCGGGCGCGAAACAGATCATCGGGTGCGGCTTGCCAGTTTGCCTCCCAGTGCAGCCCGTCCCGCTCGCCACGCGGCAGGCCGCAGCGCGCAGCAACTGTCTGCGCGGCAGTGGTTTTTCCCGAACCCGTGCTGCCGATGATCAGGATGCGCCGGGGAGGTGGCATAGCTCAGAACCTCAAGCATTGTCAGGTTGACTAAAATACGCACTACGCACTACGCGCTGGCAGGATAGTGCGTAGTGCGTAGTGCATAGAACGAGCGTATTTAGCCTGGCACTACATGCGAAAAACGCCGTAGCTGGTGGCCGGCACCGGCGCGTTGGCAGCGGCGGAAAGGCCCAGCGCCAGCGTTTGGCGCGTGTCGGCCGGGTCGATGATGCCGTCGTCCCACAGGCGCGCGCTGGAGTAGAAAGGGTGGCCTTCGCGCTCGTATTTTTCGAGCGTGGGCGCCATAAAGGCCTCGCGCTCGCGCTCGTTCATGCCGGTGCCACGCGCGCGCAGATTGTCGAGCCGCACCGTCAGCAGCACGTTGGCGGCCTGCTGCCCGCCCATCACGCTGATGCGCGCGTTCGGCCACATCCAGAGCTGGCGCGGCCCGTAGGCGCGCCCGCACATGGCGTAGTTGCCCGCGCCAAACGACCCGCCAATGATCACGGTGAACTTCGGCACGCGCGCATTTGCCACTGCCATTACCATTTTTGCGCCATCGCGGGCAATGCCACGGTTCTCATATTCGCGCCCAACCATAAAGCCGGTGATGTTTTGCAGAAACACCAGCGGCACGCCGCGCGCCGCGCACAACTCGACGAAGTGCGCGCCCTTGAGCGCGCTTTCGCTGAACAGAATGCCGTTGTTTGCAATAATGCCCACCGGCATGCCGAAAATGCGCGCAAAGCCGCACACCAGCGTTTCGCCGTAGCGCGCCTTGAATTCGTGCAGGCGGCTGCCATCCACAATTCGCGCAATGATCTCGCGCACGTCGAAGCTTTTGCGCGCGTCCTGCGGGATGATGCCGTAGATTTCGCGGGCGTCGTAGCGCGGATCTTCGGGCGCGGCCACATCCCAGGGCGGCTGCTTGCGCCGGTTCAGGTTCGCCACGATTTCACGCACAATCGCCAGCGCGTGCAGATCGCCGTCGGCGAAGTGGTCGGCCACGCCCGACAGGCGCGTGTGCACATCGGCGCCGCCCAGATCTTCTGCGCTCACGTCTTCGCCGGTGGCGGCCTTCACCAGCGGCGGCCCGCCCAGAAAGATCGTGCCGGTGCCCTTCACAATCACCACTTCGTCGCTCATGGCCGGCACATACGCGCCGCCCGCCGTGCAGCTGCCCATCACGGCGGCGATCTGCGGGATGCCCATGGCCGACATCTGGGCCTGGTTGTAGAAAATGCGCCCGAAGTGCTCGCGGTCGGGGAACACGTCGGCCTGAAGCGGCAGAAACGCGCCGCCGCTATCGACCAGGTAGACGCAGGGCAGGTTGTTTTCCTGGGCGACTTCCTGCGCGCGCAGGTGCTTTTTCACCGTGAGCGGGTAGTAGGTCCCGCCCTTCACCGTCGCGTCGTTGGCGACGATCATCACCTCCTGCCCGGCCACGCGCCCAATGCCAGTGACGAGCCCGGCAGCAGGAACGGCGTCGTCGTACACTTCGTAGGCTGCCAGCGCCGACAGCTCCAGAAACGCGGTGTTGGGGTCGAGCAGGCGCTCAATGCGCTCGCGCACAAACAGCTTGCCGCGCCCTTCGTGGCGGGCGCGCGCTTCGGCCTTGCCGCCTTCTTTTACGTCGGCCAGCGTGTCGCGCAGCTCATCTACCAGCGGCGCATAGGCGGCGGCGTTGGCGGCAAATTCGTCGGAATGCGGGTCGATCTGGGAGTGAAGAATTGCCATACGTTCAAGCTCCGGCTTGTTCGAGCGCCGCGCCGATAATCGCGTCGGCTTCGATCTCCACCAGCATGGCCGGGTCGATCAGCCGGCTGATCTCGATCATGCTGGCGGCGGGGCGGATGTCGCGGAAGAACTCGCCGTGCGCGCGGCCAATCGCTTCCCAATCGGCGATGCTGGTTACAAACATGCGCGTGCGCACCACGTCGGCCAGCGTGGCGCCGGCGCGCTGGAGCGCGGCTTCGATATTGCGCAGCGCCTGAAGCGTTTGCGCGTAGGCGTCGCCGGCGCCTACCACCTGGCCCTGCGCGTCGGTGGCGGTGGTGCCGGCAACGCTCACAAACGGCCCAACCCGCACTGCGCGCGAGTAGCCAACGATTTGCTCCCAGGGCGCGCCGCTCGAAATGAGCTGGCGATCCATATCAGGGCCTTTCCAGTTCAATGATTGCCAGCCGCAGCTCAGAAACGGCCGCGTCCAGCTCGGCGGCGAGCGGGTGCCCGGCCAGCTTGGCGCGCACGCCGTCGGCAATTCCTGCATAATACGCCAGCGTTTGCTCAGGCCCGCGCTTGAAGCGCTGCCAGACAGCACTTCCATCGCGCCGCAGGTCGCGAATGATCGATTGGGAATTGTGCAGTGCGTCGGCGGCCTTGAGCGCGGCCACGTCTGGCCCGCTCTCGTGCAGGCGTTCCAGCTTTTCGGCCTTGCGCTGCTCCCACGGCAGCTCCTGGCCGCTGGCGGATTTGGTTTCGGTCACAACCGCGACCAGTTCGGCCACATCATCGCCAAACTCGGCGCGAATGGTGCTGAGTGGCACATCTGTATCTTCCACCACATCGTGCAGCAAGCCGGCAATGGCGAGCGTTTCACCAAAGCCATAGCGCTCAAGGATCAGCGCGACATAGACCGGGTGGGCGATATACGGAAGGTCGGTGCCTTTGCGCAACTGCGCGCGGTGGGCGCGCGCCGCCAGCGCGAGCGCGGCGTCGTAGCGGGGCGAATATGCGCTCATTGGAATCTCCTGCTATTGTGGCGGCGTTTGCCCAAGCGCTGTGCCGCGCCGCCGCCACCAGTACAGGATGGTCGAGCCGTCGTTGAAGCCCAGCGGCACAAACACTTGCGCAGTGAACACCAGCAAATTCTCAAGCGTGAAGAACAGCGCCAGCAGCCAGGCCACGCCGCCGACGAGAGCGAAAACTGGCAGCAGCACCGCGCCGAGCACCAGAAACGGCAGGCGCTCGCCCAGGGTTGCCGCCATGACCAGCGGCTTGCGGCGCGGCAGGCTTGCCACCAGCGGCGCCATAAAGAGCGTGGGCAGCACCCAGCCCGCCTGCGTCAGCGTGGGCAGCAGGCCCTGCACCCAGCGTTCGCTCGACAGGCGGGCGATAAACAGCGGCAGCACGGTCAGGCGCGAAACCAGGCTGATCCCAAACACAAAGGCCATGCCGTCCAGCACATTCAGCACGAAGTTGCGGTTGGCATAGCGCTTGAGAATTGCGTCGGCAGAGACGTTTTCCATACGGCTTCTTTGCTGCTCAGGTTGATGTCGAGGCGCTATCTTACCACGCTTTGCATGCGTGCCCGCGCCAACGAAGAAGCCCCCGTTCCCTGTGCCGGGAACGGGGGCTGCCGCAAAAACATTAGCCGCGTGCGCGTGCAATCGCCTTGGCCAGCGCGCGCTTGGTGTACACCTTCACCATGGCGCGGCGATACTCCTCCGAGGCGTGGATGTCGCCCAGGTAGTCCATATCTTCGCCGGCCTTGTCGGCCGCCGCCGCGATGGCAGCGTCGTCGCCGTTGCTGCCCACCACCGCGCTCTCGGTGTCGCTCTGGCGCGTTGCCTTCGGGCCAGCGCCCGTCACGGCAACGCGCGCCTCGGCTACGTTGCCGTCGCCGCCGAGCTTGACATAGGCAGCCACGCCGACGATGGCGTAGCGCGAAGCCGGCTGGCGCATTTTCTCATACGCCGCGCCTTCGCCCGCGCCGAGCGTCGGGAAGGTCACGCTGGTGATGATCTCGTTCGGCTCGATTGCGGTGGTCAGCATCTCGACAAACATGTCGTCGGCGTTGATCGTGCGCTCGCCGCCCGGCCCTTTCACCGTAATGGTCGAACCCAGCGCCAGCGCCAGCGCCGGCAGATCGGCCGCCGGGTCGGCGTGCGCCAGCGAGCCGCCGATGGTGCCACGGTTGCGCACCTGCGTGTCGCCAATCTGCGCCACGCACTCGACCAGCACGCCGCACGCGCTTTGCACCGCATCGTTCGAGGCCACTGCGTGGTAGGTCGCGCCGCCGCCGACCGTGATGTTGCCGTTCACCGACACGCCTTTAATGC
>LJCR01001390.1 GCA_001399705.1 Kouleothrix aurantiaca | reverse complement strand
GTGTTGCGGCAGATGAGGATCACAATGTTCGGTTCGTGGTGCGATTGGGCGGTATCCTGAACGTAGAAATCAATGATCGTTCCGTCTTCCAGAACCATATGATGCAGCAGCGCCCCCTCGCCAAAACGCATCAGCAGCCCGCCACACGGCAGCAGCGGCAGGTAGCGCTGCCAATCGGGGCTTTCCCACATGCCAAGCTGCCCGGGCTCCACCGCGATGCGCATATCAATATCGCTGTACGCGTCGCCGTGGCCGCTCGCCAGGCTGCCACCGACCCACAGCGCCTGAATGGCTGGATCGGCGGCGCAGCGGGTGGCGATGCTGTGGATGAGCCGGGCATGGGGAGCATGCTCAAGCGGCCCAAGATCGATATCAGTCATGGCTGATCATGGTCCTTTGCTGGCAAGCGCATAGTATGGAAGGGTAAGGAAAATAATAGCACAGATCAAAAGCCCCCTGTGCATGCTTTCATGGAATGTTTTTCACAGGCGATCTGCCCGGCCGCGCCCGCATGGCGCGGGCTGGCGGCCATTTCGCCGCTTTGCCGCACATTCGGCTGGAATGATCGTGTACAATACGCATGCTGGTTGCCTGATTCATACGATTCTCGCCTTCGCAGCGAGGCAGCTATGAACCGCCCACCACACAAGCGTGCCACACCCCGCATCGAACACAGGCTGGCGCAGCGATGCCATCAATGCAGGTTCGTGCCCAGTGCGCACGCCCGCGTATCCCGAACGTGCCCGCAAAACAGCTCATTGTGCCAGCGCTACGCAGCCCGGGCTTTCTGTCGTGATGTGACGCACAGCGTCTCCGCGCTCGTATCAGGCCCGAACAGTCCTTTCCTGAAATGGCAGAAACAGCCCACGCTTCACAATCGTGCTGGGAGCATTGCATATGCAAGAAGGTGCTGCGATGAATGCACATCTGGCCCCATCCCATATTGTCGGCATTGGCGCATCGGCCGGCGGCCTGGCCTCGCTTGAAGAATTCTTCAAGGCCATGCCCACCGATAGCGGCATGGCGTTTGTTCTCGTCCAGCATCTCTCGCCCGATTTCAAAAGCCTCATGGACGATCTGCTGGCCCGCCACACCAAAATGAGCATCCACCGGGTGGCAAACGGGCAAGAGCTCGAGGCCAATGCGATCTACCTGATCCCGCCGCGCCAGGTGATGACGATCGCCGACGGGCGGCTGTATTTGCAGGAACGCGTTGGCCAGCACCTGATCCTGCCGATCGATATTTTCTTCGAGTCGCTCGCCGGCGCTGCGAACAACAAGGCGATTGGCATTATTCTCTCGGGCACCGGCTCCGATGGCTCGCGCGGCATTCAAGCCATCCACGAAGCCGGCGGCCTGGTGCTGGTGCAATCGCTTGAGTCTGCCCAGTTCGACGGCATGCCGCGCGCCGCCATCAATACCGGCATGTGCGATTATGTGACCACGCCGGGCGAAATGCCCACGATCTTAATTGAATATGCCCAGCATCCCGATGTGATGCAAGCCGCCAAGCCCGAGCTGCATATTGTGTGGGATGAAGGCGAGTTTGCCGAGATCTTCGCGCACCTGCGGCGCAGCTACAGCCTCGACTTTTCGAAATACAAACCCTCCACCGTGGAGCGGCGCATTGCCCGCCGCCTGGGCTTCCACCACATGCAAAAGCTCAGCGAGTACATCAAGCTGCTGGCCGACGACCCGCAGGAGCTGGATTCGCTCTACCGCGATTTGCTGATTGGCGTCACCGAATTTTTCCGCGACTCGGCCGTCTTCGCGTATCTCGAACGCGAGGTCATCCCGGCCCTGTTCCGCGATGCCGTCCCCGACGGGCTGCGCGTGTGGGTGGCGGCA
>LJCR01001388.1 GCA_001399705.1 Kouleothrix aurantiaca | reverse complement strand
CTCCTGTAGCAAAGGAGTACACTATGACACTGCGCGACTTTCTGTTCCTTGACACTCAAGTTATAAGTGATTACCTATCCTCTTTAGAGGGCTACATAGTCGAGGGGCCAGTTGAGCAGACAGAGTCCGGAGAAAAAGGCGCAGACGGAAAGTTCGATCTTAAAGCTGTTTCTGCCGGTGCAAAGCTATCCAAGTCCACTGAAACAAAGAGAAAGCTTGCGATCACTGATGTGGCTCAGTTTCAGCAACTCTACGATTTGCTAGAAGAACAAGAAGAGTTGCAGTATCTCGAAGCATTTGACGAGGCGATATGGAATCAACTCCGACGCGGTGAAGTGCTTGAAATTCAGGCGAAGATCAAACTGCCGAAAGGTCTACTGATTACCCGTGATGTTGAGAACATAGCGCCATTACTCGATTTGATGCAGTTTTTAGGACAAGACCCTTTAGCTGACCAGCAAGCTAAAACGGCATTTGAAGGTATGCGTGCCGTAGGCAAATCGATAGAAGATCAGCCTATACCAATTATTTTCGAGGCTGTGTCAACACCTCGTTTTACTTTTGTTGCTCACTTACCCAAAAAATACATACGGCGCGATCTTATAGAGCTGCAAGGAGAAGCTACTGTTTTTGGTAAGATCCAGCGCGTGCTTCCAAAAGGCGAACGTCTTGAAGTATTCAGTCTGGTTCCCTCCCTGACTGGCGCTACCTCTATAAATCGGCAGCAGCGCCGTAAAATGCAGAAGAACGCCAATGACAATCAAGTAACAGAAGAGATAAAAGGCCCTGCAATCATCTTAAACCCTGTCGCAGTTTATCGTTAGTTGTAGCGATCGATACCTACATAGCCGCCGAACACGGCGTTGCAGTTGACCGCTTCGCGCGCAAGATCGCCCGTTTTTTGATAGAGCCTGAGCAGCGCGCTCGCGGCAACTGAACGCCAACCCGTTGGGCGGTTCTGTTCACCATCACACCTGACCGACTGTGAACCTGCATTCTCCGTGTATGACCACCAAGGACTTAAACAAATCGACATACACACGCCCTTGCAATCCTGCTATACTCAAACTCGAAAATAGAGTTTCTCTGCTATCAGCTCACCGCTCTTTCCAGCAATCTCTGGAGGTGATGCACATGCGCTATTGGCTCAAATTACTTGGTATCCCTTCTTTGATTGTCCTGACAGTTCTGCTTGGTGCAACGCTTACTTACCACCGCTTGATATTTGTGATTGATCATCCAATATGTTTTGGCACCTGCCCGGTTTATACCGCGTGGATTTTTCGCGGCGGCACGATCGTATATTATGGCAAGCAAGACACCGCATCTACTGGTCTCCATTTTGGGCACATCGATGCCTCGCAGGTGCAACAGTTTTCAGTACGATATACAAACATACTTGAACATCTTCCGCCACTCCCTGCATCGAACGTCATTGTTACTGATGTACCAGAATTATCAATTGCATTTAGGCAAAATAATGAGCTGAACCATTTGACAGTAAAAGATACCGATGGTCTGCGGGTGGCACTCATTCATCGCTTGATCAACGAACTTGAGGCGGCAGCACAAATTACCAATTTAGCATATGCGACAGTGCCGTCAAATGGCGTGAAAGGTTCGGTTATACGGTGAAACGAACCGATAGTTCACCGCCCAACACGCGCTTGCAGCGGACGCCGCTTCGCGTCGAGCGAGATCGTGCCTTTTTCAGCGCCAGTTTCTACTACAATGGGGCAGCCATCAATTGGTGGCGGCGCCGCTAAAGCGCAACCCGTTGGGCGATTCTTAGGCGCACGTTTGTCCAGGGCCAACGCATTATGAATAGGTATCAAATGTTGCCTTTTCT
>LJCR01001387.1 GCA_001399705.1 Kouleothrix aurantiaca | reverse complement strand
ACAGCCTCGCGGATGGTCGCCTCGTCGGCCAGCAGCATCGCCAGGCGGTCGATGCCGGGTGCGATGCCGCCGTGCGGGGGCGCGCCATACTCAAACGCTTCGAGCATGTGGCCGAACTGCGATTGCGCCGTTTCGCGGCTGATGCCCAGCAGGTCGAACAGCTTCTGCTGTACATCGCGGCGGTGAATACGAATCGAGCCGCCGCCGGCCTCGTAGCCGTTCAGGATCACGTCGTAGGCTTTCGCGCGCACCTTGCCCGGGTCGCTGTCCATCAGCGGCAGGTCTTCGTCCTTGGGCGCGGTGAAGGGGTGATGGACGGCGTCCCAGCGGTTTTCGTCCTCGTTCCACTCCACCAGCGGGAAGTCGATCACCCACGCGAACGAGAGCAGGTCGGGGTCGGCCAGCTTCAGGCGGCTGGCAAACTCGCGGCGCAGCTTGTCGAGCGCGGCGGCCACGACCTTCGGCGTGTCGGCCACGATCAGCAGCAGGTCGTCGAGCTGGCCGCCCATCTGCGCCACAATCGCGCTCATTTCCTCGGCGCTCACCTGCTTGCCGAAGCTGGAGCGGATCTGCTCGGGCGCGGTGCCCTGCTGGAGCGAGGCCCACAGCAGGCCCTTCGCGCCGGCCTGGCGCGCAATGTCCACCACTTCGTCGAGCTGCTTGCGCGAATAGCCGCCCACGCCGGGCACGCGAATGCCCTTGATCTGGCCGCCGCTGGCGAGCGCATTGCTGAACACGGCGAACTGGCTGCCGGCCAGCGTTTCGCCCAGGTTCACAAACTCCAGGCCATAGCGCAGGTCGGGCTTGTCGGAGCCATAGCGCTCCATCGCCTCGGCGTAGCTCAGGCGCGGGAAAGGCGCGACCACGCGCTTGTGCGGCGTAACCGCGCGCACCAGCTCGAACAGCAGGCGCTCGATCAGGTTGAGCACGTCTTCCTGATCGACAAAGCTCATTTCCATGTCGAGCTGCGTAAACTCGGGCTGGCGGTCGGCGCGCAAGTCCTCGTCGCGGAAGCAGCGCGCAATCTGGAAGTAGCGGTCGTAGCCCGCCACCATCAGCAGCTGCTTGAGCTGCTGCGGGCTTTGCGGCAGGGCGTAGAACTCGCCGGGGTGCACGCGGCTGGGCACCAGGTAGTCGCGCGCGCCCTCGGGCGTCGACTTAATCAGAATCGGGGTTTCGATCTCCAGAAAGTTCTCGCGGTCGAGGAAATCGCGGATGAACTTGATCATGCGATGGCGCAGGATCAGGTTTTTCTGCATCCGCTCGCGGCGCAGGTCGAGGTAGCGGTATTTCAGCCGCAGCATCTCGTCTTCGCCGCCTTCTTTGCTGATGTAGATCGGCGTAGTTTTGGCCGGGTTCAGGATATTGGCGATGCCGGCGCGCACTTCGATTGCGCCGGTCGGCAGCTCGGGGTTGAGCGACTCGTCGGGGCGCTTGCCGACCAGGCCGCGCACCTGGAGCACGAACTCCGAGCGCGCCTGGCTGGCGACGGCGTGGGCCTCGGGCGCGGTGGCCGAGTCGAACACGACCTGGGTAAGGCCATAGCGATCGCGCAGATCGATAAAAATCAGCGGGCCATGGTCACGGCGGCGATGCACCCAGCCCGCCAGCAGCACTTCCTGGCCGGCGTGCTCGGGCCGCAGCTCGCCGCACGTGTGCGTGCGAAACATGAACAGCTCCTCTTCCTGCGACAGCGAATAAGAAGAACGACGAACGGCCGCGCCGGTGCGCTCGCTCGCTCGCCGTTGATGCCAAGTGAACCGGCGTATTATACCACAGGCCTTGCGAGGGCCGGCGGCAGAGGGTTACAGGTTGCAGGTTTGAAGGTTGCAGGTTGAGGGCGACGAATGA
>LJCR01001386.1 GCA_001399705.1 Kouleothrix aurantiaca | reverse complement strand
GGGCAGTGGGCAGTTGGCATCCTGAGTAGCGGCGCAGCCGCGTATCGAAGGGTGCCATATCCCCGTGCTCTTTGCGCTCTTTGCGGTAGTCGTTCGTCCGTCCTCGGATGCGTCCTGAGTAGCGCGAAGCGCGTATCGAAGGGCGCAAGAGCCGCCGTCGTTCGTCATTCGTCATTCGTCGTTCGTCAGTCGTCAGTCGTCCGTCGTCAGTCGTCTTTCCCCAGCATGCGCCGGTACTCGGCCAGCGTTGCCCGCGCCACCACCGGCCAGTCGAAGGTGCTGCGCACAATCTCCACGCTGGCCGCGCCCCATTCCGGCCACTGCGCGCGGGCGGCGAGCGCGGCGGCCAGTTTCGCCGCCAGATCGTTCACATCGCCGGGGCGCACCAGCGTGCCATTTCGCCCATCGAACACCTTGTCGGGGATGCCACCCGCCGCCGAGGCCACCACCGGCTTGCGGTGGATCATCGCCTCAAGCGTCACCAGCGACGAGCCTTCGTACAGGGTCGGATGCACAAACAGGTCGATCTCTTCGTACAGGCTGTGCAGCTCGTTGTCGCTCAGCTTGCCCACAAAGGTCACGTGCTCGGCGATGCCCAGCTGGCGCACCTGTGCCTCAAGCGCGGCGCGCTCTTTCCCCTGCCCCACCAGCAGCCAGCGCCAGCGCGGCGGCAATTGCGGGCGCAGCCGGGCCAGCGCCTCGGCCAGAATATGGTAGCCCTTGTTGCGTTCCAGCCGGCTGACGCTTAGCAGCACCAGGTCGGCTTCGTCAAGGCCGAGGCGTGCGCGCATTGCCGCCCGCAGATCGTCACGCGTCCAGGCCAGGCACTCGTCCACGTCGATCGCGCTGGGGATCACCACCACGCGCGCCGGGTCGACGCCCAGGTAGTGTGGCAAGTCGCCGCGCGTGCAGGCATCGGTGGCGATGGCGCGGTCGGCGCTGCGCGTGCCGTAGGAGTAGAGCGCGCGGAAGGGCGCATACGCCAGCCACTTGCGCCAGTCGGGCGTGCGGTATTCCTCCAGGCCGTGCGGGTTGGCGATAAATGGCACGCGTCGAAGCGTGGCGTCGTGGCGGCGCAGCCAGCCGTAGCCAAACGCGCACAGGCCCTGCGCATGCACAACATCGTAGCTGCCCGCGCGCACCGCCGCCGCGACCTGCTGGCCAAGCTGCCATGTATACCACGGATAGTTGATCTGGCGGCCCAAGATCGAATTCGGGCGCAGCAGCGGCGAGGTGTAGTCGTAGCGCAGGTGGCGCACCGCCAGCGCGCCGCCGCCAGCCGCCATCGCTGCGGCCAGCTCCTCGCTCACCAGCGGCTGGTCGTGGCTGGTGGCGGGCTGCACATACAGCGTGACATGCGTGCCCAGCCGCGCCAGGTGCGTCACCAGGTGAAAGACATGCCGCTCAATGCCGCCAAACCCGTGCAGTGGAAACACCACGCGGGCCAGCATCGCAACGCGGATCGGGTCAGGTAGGCTCATAGTATCCAGTCGGCAGTTAGCGGGTTGCAAGTTTGCAGGTTTGAAGGTTGAAAGTTGAGCAGTTTGGCGGGTTGCAAGTTTGCAGGTTTAAATGTTGAATGTTGAGTGTTGAGTTGGCAGCGCAGAACGCAAAGCATAGAGCAAAGAGCGTTTCTTAATCGTCGTTCGTCGGTGGTCAGTCGTCGTTCTAACCTGCAACGTGCAAACCTTTCAACCTGCAACCCAAACCTCTGTGTCTCTGTGCCTTGTCTAAAAAGCCGCCAAGTGGGGCGGGTCAACAAAAGACCAATGAAGGCTCGCAGAAGTGGCTCGGCTCTGCTATCCTATGCTTTGATGCATCTCAAGGCCGCAAAAGACCGATGCGCTCGACG
>LJCR01001383.1 GCA_001399705.1 Kouleothrix aurantiaca | reverse complement strand
CTCGTCGATGTCGCTGGTGAGCAGGTTGGCGCCGTTGGCGTCGGTGCGGGCGATCACCACGGTTGGCACGCCCATCACGTCGGCGGCCAGTCGCGCCGACACGAGGTTCTTTACGGCCTGCTGGGTCGAGATCAGCACCTTGCCGCCCATGTGGCCGCATTTCTTTTCAGAAGCAAGCTGATCTTCGAAATGCACGCCGGCCGCGCCAGCCTCGATCATGGCTTTGGTTAGCTCAAAAACGTTGAGCGGCCCACCAAAACCGGCCTCGCCGTCGGCCACGATCGGCGCGAACCAGTAGGTGTCGCCCTTGCCCTCGGCCGTCTGGATCTGGTCGGCGCGCTGGAGCGCCTGGTTGATGCGCTTGACGACCTGTGGCACGCTGTTGGCCGGGTAGAGGCTTTGGTCGGGGTACATCTGGCCAGCGAGGTTGGCGTCAGCCGCAACCTGCCAGCCGCTCAGGTAGATCGCCTTCAGACCGGCTTTGACCTGCTGAACGGCCTGATTGCCGGTGAGCGCGCCCAACGCCGCGATATAGTCTTCGGTGTTGAGCAGCGTCCACAAACGCTCGGCACCAAGGCGCGCCAGGGTTTGCTCGATCTGCACCGAACCGCGCAGGCGAACGACATCGTCGGCGGAGTATGGTCGCTCGATCCCCTTCCAGCGGGCATCGGACATCCAGCTCGCGGCCAGCGCTTCGGTTTCTTGGTTACGCGTCATTGCCCTACCCTTTCTCCATCAGCTTGCTATTCGTCGGAGGGATATAAGAGGTCTGGGAGAACGAGCCCTCTCCCAGACCTGCCGATGTGCCTGTTGTGCGTGTGAATGCGGAATTCGTGAGCCCGATACGGCGCTGCCTAGCTCTGGCGCGCGCGGTTGAAGATCTCGCCGACGCCCTGGACGTAGCTCTGCCAGTTCTTCAGGCTCTGCTGGTACAGGTTGCGGTAGCTGTGGAGCGTCTCGCTCGTCAGCTTGTCGGCATCGGCCCGAGCGTTGATGCCATAGCTCAGGCTCTGCTCGACGGCGTCGAAGGCGTAGGCGGTGCTGGTGGCAGCCAGGTCGGCCCAGGCGCGCCATGTCGTGTTGGCGGCATCCTCGGCGACTTTGAACTGCTCGCGGGCGCTCTGCTGAACGGTTTTTGTCTCGGCCATGATAAATTGCTCCTGTCATATTGCTCCGTAGTTGCCTACGGCGTAGAAAATGTACCTTGTCGTATACAGCAATGCTAGCGTCGCGCAGTTACAATCAAGTTCGGTTGGGCGGCGATTTGTTGCAAAAAAGTTACAGCGCAGCGCGCGCGCACAACGCGTTGGCGTGGCTGGCTGAGCTCGTAAATTCTTGTGCTACAATACGGCCCAGCCGCCCTTACTACCAGAATCAACGCCATGTTTGGGGATGATATTGTTGTCTATACCCGGCTGATGCCGCCGCGCCTGCCGCGCCGCTGGCTGCGCCGGCCACGCCTCGACCGGCTCCTGGCGAATGCCGTGGAGTACCCGGTGGCGCTGGTGAGCGCAAGCGCGGGCTATGGCAAGAGCAGCGCGCTGGCTTCGTTTGCGGCGCGCGGCGGCTGGCCGGTGATCTGGTATAGCATGGGCGAAGGTGTCGCCGACCCGCTGGTTTTTTTGCTGCACCTGGCGCACGCCTGCCGCGCGCTGGCGCCCCGCGCCGGCGAGCGCACCGTCAGCCTGCTGGAACAGCACAGCCAGGGCACCCAGGCGTGGACGCAGGCGCTCGACGCGCTGATCAACGACCTGACGCGCATGCTCGACGACGAGACCAGTCTGGTGCTCGACGATTACCACGTGGTGGACGACCAGCCCGAGATTGGCGCGCTGATCGGGCGCCTGATCATGC
>LJCR01001385.1 GCA_001399705.1 Kouleothrix aurantiaca | reverse complement strand
GGCTCGGGCAGCACCACGCTGGAAGTGGCGCGCGCCCTGGCGGGCTGCCGCGGCCTGCGCGTGATCACCAACGCGCTCAACGTCGCCGCGCTCCTGGCCGAGCTGCCCGACATCGAGGTTGTCGTGACAGGAGGGCTCCTGCGCAGCACCGAGCAGTCGATGATCGGCCACCTGACCGAGCGCGCCTTTGGCGAGCTGCGCGCCGACAAAGTGATTATGGGCATTCGCGCATTGAGCGCCGCCGAGGGGCTGAGCAACGAGTACGGGCTGGAAACCTCGGTTGACCGCGCAATGCTCCATTGCGCGCCGCAGCTCGTGGTTGTGGCCGACCACAGCAAGCTTGGCAAGGTCGCCACGGTCGTGATCGCGCCCGCCACCGCGATTCACACCCTGGTCACCAGCGAGCTTGCCCCGCCCGAACTGCTGGACGAGCTGCGCCGCCTGGGCGTGAATGTTGTGGTCGCGCCAGCTGATGAGTAGAAGCACAGCAGTGTACGGCTGAGGGGTTGCCTTTTTTCCACGAAGACACGAAGGCACGAAGGGCTTTATAGCAGGTTGCAGTCGGCAGGAGGCAGTTGCAATTTTCACTCTACAGCGCGTTTCTCACCAGCATATGAATGATCAATAGTTCTGCAAACCGCTGTACTATGGCTCACACACGCCTAAAATCTGTGTAATCTGTGTAATCTGTGGATTCTCTCGGTTATCCTGTTTGCGCTCCGTGGCTTATCCGTTTTTCCCCTCGACAAACACGATCGGCCCCTGCACGGTATCCACGCCCTCGGCCACGCGCACGGCCTCGCCCGCGACTGTCAGGTGCGTGCCAGCTACAATTGCGCCGCCCGCTTCCCGCAGCAGAAAACTCCGCAGGCGCGTGGTGCCGTGGAATGTCTCCGCCTGGCCATTCGCTCCTTCATACTGAATATCAATGTGCGCGCTCGGCGCGCTGCGCTGGGCCACCACCGGCCACGGCAGTGCCAAACTTGCCTCCAGTAGCTCAGCCCATTCTGCCGCCGAGAAGTGCGCGCCAACCGCCAGGCTACGCCCGCCCCACGCCTGCTCGCCCCGGTCGAAGCCCGCATATTTGATCACCCACTGGTTCTGCTCGGCGCGCGGCTGCGCCACGGTTTCGGGCAGTAGCAGGCGCGTTTCGGGAATGCCGCGGTCGAGCGCGTCGAGCGCGCCGGGCGCACTGTCCTCGATCCTCTGGCGCAGCGCGGGCAAATGGAGCGCGGCCATAACAACTTTGCTGTCGAGGTAGAAGCTTGGCGGGTTTAGGAACTGCGCGCCGCGCGCCTGCCACTCGCGCATACGCGCCCACTGCGCCGGGCTGAAGCATTCGAGGTAGCCAAAGCGAAACACCAGTGCGTCGCCTACGTCGGCGGGCCAGCCCGCGCTCGGGTCGAGGAATTGCGCCAGATTGTGGCGAGCCAGGCGTGCAGGAATGTCGTCGTCCCAATCGGGCGGGCGCGTGGGAACGCCAAACATGGGCGGCTGCCACGCCGCGCCACTGCGCACACGGTTGATCAATTCAGCGATGGGGATGTCGAGCAGCACGCGGGCGCGCGCGCCATGGTCGGCCAGCGCCCGGCAGAACGCCAGCTGATCCCAGAGAAATTCGCTCCACTGCGCGGTGGCGACGATCAGCAGCTCGCGGCCAGCCAGCAGGTGCGCATAGGCTTCTGCGAGGTTGGGCGCGAGGCCGTAGCCGCGCTGCATGGCGTGCGCGTAGCCCTGCGCCGAGGGGCAGATTTCCAGCTCGGTGGCCGCAAGCCGGTAGCGCGCCGGGCCGTCGGTCGGGCAAAGCTGGAAGTCGGGGCGCAGCGCCAGCACCGGCGCGGGCGCGTTCTGTTC
>LJCR01001384.1 GCA_001399705.1 Kouleothrix aurantiaca | reverse complement strand
AAGATGCAATGGAGGCGATGGGTGAGCCCAAGGAGCTCGTCGTCGTGCCGGGCGCACGACACATCGACCTCTACGACCGCCTCGACCTGATCCCCTTCGATACGGTCGACGACTTCTTCACGAAGAACCTGCCGTGAGTCGCTCGGCCCCGTGGGCGTCTATCTTCGGCGCCCACCCTGGGAGGGGAACCGGCATCAAGGGCGTCCTCTACGGCACCGGCAACGCCGTGTACGCCGCGACCAAGACCGCCGTGCGGATCCTCTTCGAGGGGCTGCAGCAGGAGGTGAAGCCCTACAACCTCCGCACGACGGTCATCTCGCCGGGCGCGGTCGCGACGGAGCTGCCCGGCAGCGCCACCGAGGCGGACGTCGCGGCCGGCATCCAGCAGTTCGACGAGCAGGTTGCCGTCCCGGCTGACTCCTTCGCCACGATGGTGGTCTTCGCGATGAGCCAGCCGGAGGAGGTGGATGTCAACGAGATCCTGTTCCGACCGACCCGGCAGGAATACTGAGCCGGCAGCGGAACATCGGCGCACACCACAATCAGGGAGAATATCATGGAGCTCACCAAGAACTCCATTGAGACCAGCCGGTCTATGTCGACACAGTCGCGACGTCGTCAGGGTAGTCGCGCCTGAACGCGAGCAGCGTCCACTTCACGCCGGGTGTCCGGACGGCGTTGCACACCCACGCGAACATGGCGTTGAAGCGAGCGGGCACTAGCCAGTGCCGCGCGGTAGGCGGCAACTGAAGCCCAAGAGCACGCCAATGAATAAAAATCGAGTTGAAGCCTTCAGTGATGGCGTCTTTGCGATTGTGATTACCTTGCTCATTCTCGATATTCGAGTTCCTGACGTCGACTATAACCAACTGTTCGCAGCGCTCGTCGCTGTGCTCCCCCGCATGTTCGCCTATGTAATCAGCTTCGGTGTCATCGGAGTGTACTGGCTTTCGCACCATCAGTCACTGCAGTTGATCGGAAAACTGAACGGCTTCCTTATTTGGCTGAACCTCATCTACCTGCTCGCGGTGAGCTTCATGCCATTTCCAACTGCGCTGTTGGGTCGCTACCCCATGCAGCCAATCCCGATCGTGATTTATGGGCTGAATCTGATCGTGGCGAATATGACTGGAGTGATGCTGACGCTATATCTACGCGCACACCCTGAATTGGGGAGTGGCCTTGTCCATTGGGCGAGCCACAAGGGATTGTATCTCTCTGGCTTTGTCAATCTGAGCTACGTACTGGCCATACTGCTTGGGTTTGTCGCGCCGGCAGTGAGCTATGGTCTGTTTGTGGTTGTTCTTCTGGTGGTGATTGTCTACCACAGTTTCGCTCCGGTCGCTCTGCCCATCGAAGGAACGCAACGCCAAGAAGCCCTGGAGGATTCACCATGACATACACCGCCGACCCACGGGTTGATGCCTCCATCGATGCCCGCATGACCTCGTGGGAAATCTTACCTATGACAATTACAGCAGAGGAAAGTCTCTCGCTGAAGGCAACTGGGTTCTGCGCCGCCATTTCCATCTCTCTCATCGATCATACCGCACATTATCGGTTCATGACACGCTGCAGGGCTCGAGATACTGGTTGGGACAGTCGGCGGAGCAGAACGTGCCGTCGACTGTCCACGTAGGAACGGAGGCACAGTAGAGGTGCCTCCTACTGGATAGGGTTTTGGTATACGGAGCGTGCGGTCGTGGCCGGGTCACTATCGGTCTTGGTATAGTGGACCCAGAAATCTGTACAGTCAGACGGTCAGACTTCTGTAGAATAACAGTATGAAAAAGTCTTACACTGCCAGCTTCAAAGCCCAGGTCGTCCTAGAGCTCCTGAAGGAGACCAAGACCT
>LJCR01001382.1 GCA_001399705.1 Kouleothrix aurantiaca | reverse complement strand
GGTAGGTGACGTACAGGCGCAGGTAGTGCGTCTCGTCGCGGTATTCCGGCCCCCACACGCGCGTCAGCAGCATTTCGTGAGTCATCACGTAGCCGGCATTCTGCACCAGATGGTAGAGCAGGCGGTACTCGGTTGGGCGCAGGTTGACGCGCTCGCCATTCACCAGCACCTCGCGCCGCGCAAAATCGATCGTCAGGCGGTCGTCGATCTTGACGGTAGTCTGGGGGGTGGGCGGCGGCGCGTAGTGGCGGCGCAGCACGGCGCGAATGCGGCTGACCAGCTCGCGGTGGCTGAAGGGCTTGCCAACATAGTCGTCGGCGCCCAGCTCCAGGCCCTTGATGCGGTCTTCCTCGTCGTCCTTGGCGGTGAGAATCAGCACTGGCACTTGCGAAAAGGTGCGCAGGCGTCGCAAGGTCTCGAAGCCATCCATGCCCGGCATCATAATGTCGAGCAGCACGACATCGGGCATTTCTTCGCGCGCCTTGTCGAGCGCCTCGCGGCCGTTTGGCGCGCTGATCACGCGCGCGCCTTCCAGCTCCAGGTTCATGCGCATGAAGTTGATCATGCGGTTTTCGTCGTCAACGACGAGGATGAGTTTATCTTTGATTTCGGACATAGGGCTTTCTCGCAGTATTCAGGAGTCAGAAGTCAGGAGTCGGAATATTCGTAATACAAGCATTATTCATCATTCGCAGTAATCTGCCGGTCGCTGCCCAACGGCGGCGCGACTTCCACCAGCGGCGCTGCGACGGGCGGGCCGGCATCGTCTTCGCCGAGGTCGGGAAGCTGCGGGGTGGCCAGCGGCACTGTGAACGAGAAGCGCGAGCCGCGCCCCGGCTGGCTTTCGACCCAGATGCGCCCGCCTTGCGCCTCGACAAAGGCGCGCGCCAGGAACAGGCCCAGCCCGGCGCCCTGTGTCTCGCGGCGCAGGCGGTTGTCGACGCGGTAGAAGCGGCGGAACAGCTTGCCCTGCTCTTCGGGCGGGATGCCAATGCCCTGGTCGCTCACCGACACAACTGCGTGCTCGGCGGTGATGCGCCCGGCCACGCGAATGGTGCCGCCTTCCGGGCTGTATTTCACCGCGTTCGAGACAAGATTTTCCAGCACCTGCCGCGTGCGCTCGTAGTCGGCGTGCACGGGCGGGAAATCGGGCGGGAAGCGCAGCTCGAAGTTGAAGCGCTCGCCCGCGCCGGCCGCGTTGCGCTCGACCACCTGCGTGCCGCCGATCAGGCGCGCGTCGAAGCCCGAGGCGGCCGGCGCGATCCACAGGCCGCCGCGCTCGTGCACGGCTTTGGCCATGTCGTCGAGCTTGCCCTGGTAGCGCGGGAACGTCGCCGGGTTGACCGACGACCAGTAGTAGGCGTCGCCATCCACCAGGTCGGCAATGCGGCGGTAATCGTCTTCGTTGCGCTCGGAAGCGAGCAGCAGCATGCTCTTGCGGCGCGGGCCAGCCACCTGCGCGATCTCGTCGCGGCTGAACTTCCATGTGCCCGACCAGATCACCGCCGGGCGGCCAAACACGTCGAACACCGGCTCGGCGGCGTAGGTTTGGGCGAAGAAATCGAGATCGGCGGCGACGCGGCTGGCCGGCAGCGGGTTGCGGTCGAAATCGAGCCCCTGGTAGATCAGCACCAGCTTGAACTGCTCCTGCTTGGCCACATCAATCAGCTGCTGCAGGCGGCGGTTCAGCGTGGGCGTGCTTTTCCAGCTCACAATAAACCCGCCAATGCCGGCGGCCTTGGCCCAGCGCACGTGCTGCTCCATCACCGCGCGGTCGTCGCTGGAATACGCGCCGAGCTGCGGCAGATCGGTTTTGGCGCGGTCCCACGAGCCGGTGTCGAACCAGATGTAGTAG
>LJCR01001381.1 GCA_001399705.1 Kouleothrix aurantiaca | reverse complement strand
GCTCAAGGCCGCCGCGCTGGCCGACGCGCACGGCCTTGAGCAGCTCACGCTGGCGCAGGTCGCCACGCAGCTGGGCGTGCGCCTGCCGTCGCTCTACAACCACGTCGAAGGCCTGCCCGGCCTGCGGCATGAGCTGGCGCTGCTGAGCGGGCGGCAGCTGCTGGAACGGATCAGCCGCGCGGCGGTTGGGCGTGCCGGCGACGACGCCGTGCTGGCGATCTGCCGGGCCTACCGCGCCTATGTGCTTGAGCACCCCGGCGTCTATGCCGCAGCCGTGCGCGCCCCCGCCCCGGACGACACGGCGCTGGTTGCGCTGAGCGAAGAGCTGATTGGCATTCTGCTGGCGGTGCTGGCGCCGTATGGCCTGAGCGAAACGAGCGCTTTGCACGCGATTCGCGGTCTGCGCAGCGTGGCGCATGGTTTCGCCACCATTGAGGTGGCAGGCGGCTTTGGCATGGCGCTCGACCGCGACGAAAGTTTTCAGCGCCTGGTGGAAGGATTGATCGCAGGAATCAAGACAGCGGAGAAGTGACGTGAGTGCGTTGAAAAATGTGAACCTGGCGCTGCGTTTTGTGCTGGAGCTGTGCGCGCTAGTGGCGCTGGGCTACTGGGGGTTTGCTACGCAGCCGAGCCTGCTGCTGAAATGGCTCCTGGGAATTGGTGCGCCGCTGCTGGCGGCAGTGGTGTGGGGCGTGTTTGGCTCACCGCGCGCGAGTATCCCGGTGCGCGGCCTGGGCCAGATCGCGCTGGAGGCGCTGGTGTTTGGCAGCGGCGCGCTGGCGCTGGTGCTGGCCGGCCACCCGCTGCTGGGCGCGATTCTCGCCGGCTTGCTTGTGATCAACCGCGTGCTTATACACTTCTGGGGCGGCGATTTTTCGCTTTAGCCATGCGCGCGGCAGCCATCGCGCAGGATTTCAAGCCCTTCCCTGGCTTCAGGCGCAACGACGGCGGTGATACGCATATGCGGCGCGAGCCGGGTTTGCGCGGTTGGCACCCACTCGCGCCCGCCGTCGGCGCAGCGGACCAGCACGCAGCCCGGCGGCAAGCCTAGCGTGCGTACCTCGCGGCCGGCAAACGGCGCGCCTGGCTCGACTGTGAAATCAAGCACCACTGGCGCGGAGGTGGGGACGTGCACGCCGCTGCGCATCAGGTCGCGCTCAAGCAGTGCCTCGTAGATCGGCAGATCTTTCAGCACCTCAGCGGCAAGGTAGGCGCAGAAGCAACTTACCAGCAGCGGCAGCATTTGCTCGTAGCTGGCGGTCATTTCGAGGATGAGCACCACGCCAGTGAGCGGCGCGCGCACAATTGCGGTGAAGTAGGCGGCCATGCCAACCACTGCGAACACCGCCGGGACGGGCGCAGCAGCGGGCGCAATCAGGTGAGTGATTTCGCCCACCGCCAGCCCGATCAGCGCGCCAAGTACCAGCAGCGGCGCAAAAATGCCGCCCGGCACCGACGTGCCGTAGCTGCCAATCGTCAGCACAAAGCGCAGCGCAAACCAGGGCGGAATGGCCGCCAGCAGCATATTGCCGCCCAGCACGGTTTCGGCCAGCGTGTGCCCGCCGCCAATTGCCGCCGGTGCAAACCAGCCAATGATTCCAACCGCCGCGCCAACAAGCGCAACAACCGGCAGCACCCAGCGCGCTGGCACGCGTGCAAACGTATTCATAGCCCAGACGAGGCTGCGGTTGAAGACCACGCCCAGCACGCCAGCCGCGAGCCCAAGCACGGCAAACGCCGGCAGCGCCGCCAGCGGCGGCGTGGCATATGCGGGTACGGTAAACACTGGGGCCGGGCCGGCCGCCAGGCGCGTCACAATATCGGCGATGGCGGCGGCAATAAAAGCTGCGCCAAATACCAC
>LJCR01001380.1 GCA_001399705.1 Kouleothrix aurantiaca | reverse complement strand
ATCGCAACCAGCCCGATGGCGAGAAAGAGTTCGCGCCGGTGGTGCTGGCGTATGTGCCGCACATCACCGAGGGCACGCGCCAGGCGCTGGAAGAAAATTATGTCAAAAAATACAGCTCCAAGCTGAACTGGTATTTCCCCGAAGGCGACCTGAGCGGCTGCGACCCGAGCCAGCCCGGCTACAAGCGCTTCTACTACAGCAGCGCCACCGTGGCCAACGCCAAGGCCGACCCGCAGTGCAAAAACCTGAACGTCGATGGCTTCTCCTACGCGCCGGTGTATGCGCCGCTGGTGTGGCCGTTCCAGCCCGAAAACTGGAACACGGTGAAGAACTACCTGCTCTACCGCGAGCTGCCCGATCCGCTGCAGGTCTATGGCCGCGAAATGGAAGTCTGGGTGCGCAAAGACCTGGTGGCGAGCGGCGAGGCAAGCGGCGGCACCGGCACCAGCAGCGAAACGGTGAAGCTGGTGTCCGAGCAGGTGTTTGGCAGCCCGGGCAATGGCGAAGGGCAATTTGCCGACCCGCGCGGCCTCGCGATCGACCCGCAGGGCAATGTGTATGTGGCCGACACCGGCAACAAGCGCATTGTGGTGACCGACAGCGAGGGCAAGTTCCTGTTCCAGTGGGGCCACGCCGGCAACGAGCCGGGCGCGTTCAACGAGCCAATTGGTGTCGCGGTCGATGCGCAGGGCGATGTGTATGTGGCCGACACATGGAATGGCCGCGTGCAGGTCTTCGGCAAGGGCACGAACAACACAATCAGCCCGACGCCCAAAGCGACGTGGCGCGTGCAGGGCTGGCAGCCCAGCACCTACGACGATCCGTTCATTGCGGTGGGCGCGAACGGGCAGGTGTTTGTGAGCGTGCCAGGCCGCAACCAGCTGCTCTATACCACCACGGCCGGCGACGCGCTGTGGCGCTGGGGCGGCAAGGGCAACGACTTCGCTTCGGTCACGCTGCCGAGCGGCGTGGCGGTTGCCCCGAACGGCAATGTCTACACCGTTGACCGGGGCAACAGCCGGATTATGAGCTTCAAGCTGCCGGCCTCGGGGCGTTAACGCCTGGTGCGGGGATAGAGAGTTCTCATCCACAGATTACACTGATGGCACAGATAAGGTTAAAGCAACCTGTAATCTGTGCCATCAGTGTAATCTGTGGATTTATTTTTTAGTGCGTCAGCACGGTTACGCACTCGATGTGTGCGGTTTGCGGAAACAGGTCGATCGGCTGCACGCCACTGATTGCATAGCCGCCCTCGGTCAGAAGCTTCAGGTCGCGGGCGAGGGTGGCCGGCTGGCACGACACATACACAATCCGCGCGGGCGCGAGCCGCAGCAGCTCCGCGATTGCCTGGGGGTGGCAGCCGCGCCGGGGCGGGTCGAGCACCACCGCGTCGGCTGGGCCATCGGCCAGCGCCAGCATCGCTTCGACGCGCCCAGCCAGAAACTGCACATTCGCCACGCCATTCAGCTCGGCAGTTGCGCGACCATCCTCCACCGCGCCGGCAAACTCCTCGATGCCAACGACCTCACGCGCATGCGCCGCCAGCGGCAGGGCAAATGCGCCCGCGCCGCAGTACAGGTCGAGCAGGCGTTCTTCGCCCGTAAGCGCCAGACCCTCGCTCGCCAGCGCCAGCAAGCGCTCAGCCGAGGCGCGATTCACCTGAAAAAAGGTGCCGGGCCGCAGCTGGAAGTTGATCGCGCCCAATTCTTCGATCAGGTTGGCCGCGCCGAGGGGCAGATCGGGCTGGCCGGGCGCGCGCACCGTCACACCTGCCAGCGCGGGGCACTCTGCGCGCCAGCGCTGCACCAGCAGCAGCGGGTTGGTGTCGGCGGCCGGCCGCAGCGCCGCCAGCGCGTCGCCA
>LJCR01000138.1 GCA_001399705.1 Kouleothrix aurantiaca | reverse complement strand
CATGGGTGCTGGCGCAGCGGCCCTGGATCGTGCCCATCCCCGGCACCACCAAGCTGCACCGCCTGGCAGAAAACCTTGGCGCGGCGGATGTCGAGCTGACACCCGCCGACCGGCAAGAGATCGACAGCATTGTTTCGGGCATCGCAGTGCAGGGCGCGCGCTATTCCGAGGCATCGCAGCGCATGATCGACCGCTAGTGGCCAGGGAGCCGAAATAAGCCACAGAGAGCACGGAGAACACTGAGTTTTGGGCATTCTGCTCTGTGATCTCTGTGTTCTCTGTGGCTCGACCGCTTCTGCATTGCAAGGAGAGAGATGATGGAGATCAAACGTAACGGCTCACGACCGTCGCAAACACCGCCAGCCGACTACTTCACCGGCCGGGTGCGTCTCGACCCACTGACCGAAGCGCCTGAACCCGCGCGCGTGCGCGCCGCCAGCGTGACCTTTGAGCCGGGCGCGCGCACCGCCTGGCACACGCACCCGCTTGGCCAGACGCTGGTGGTCACGGCGGGCTGCGGCCGCGCCCAGCGCGAAGGCGGCCCGATCGAGGAAATCCGCCCCGGCGACGTGATCTGGTTCGCGCCGGGCGAGAAACACTGGCACGGCGCCGCGCCCGCCACCGCGATGACGCATATCGCCATTCAGGAAGCGCTCGACGGCACAACGGTCGAGTGGCTGGAAAAGGTCAGCGACGAGCAGTACACAGCTTAGTACAGCTTTACGGAAACCTGATTTCAGCTACCTAATGACCACTGACCACGGACGACCGACCTCGCGCCCGCCGTCAGTGGTCGGTCGTCGGTCGTCGTAACCAGAAGAGGCATCATCACTTTCCCGTCTCGGTGCTCTCTGTGCCTCTGCGGTGAATACATCCTCGCTTGAATGCTGGCAAGGACCGAATGATACAAACATCGACCATCGATGCAAAAAAGCTCAGCCCGAACGTCGCGGGTGTCGCCTTTCTGGTGCTCGGATTGCTGATTTTCTCGCTGCAGGATATCGCTGTCAAATGGATTGGCGGCGATTATCCTGTGCTGGAGATTGTGACGTTTCGCAGCCTGACGGCCATGCCGCTGACGCTGCTCTTGTTCCGGCTGGAAGGCGGGCGCGGCCTGCCGAAAACGCAACAGAACACGCTGGAGTACATCCGTGGCCTGAGCTACTTTCTTTCCTACACCACCTACTTTATGGGTCTTGCCGCGCTGCCGCTGGCCGAAATCGCCGGCATCAAATTTTCCGGCCCGCTGATGATCACCGCGCTGTCGGTAGTGCTGCTGGGCGAGCGCGTCGGGCCGCGGCGCTGGCTGGCGCTGCTGGTGGGTTTCGCGGGCGTTCTGCTGATCGTGCGGCCGGGTTTGTCGACTTTCAACCTGGGCTCGATCTTTATCCTGATCTCGGTGCTGTTTTACGCGTTCGCCGCCATCCTGACGCGCAAACTGCAAACCACCGACAGCAGCGCAACCATGTCCTACTACAGCTCGCTGGTGTATCTGGTCGCAACGCTGATTCTTGCGCCGCTGGTGATTGCCGTGGGCGACCTGCCCGGCGCGCACCCGAGCGTGCGGTTTCTGTTTCACGCGTGGAGCATGCCGCCCCTGCTCGATATCGTCATTATGCTCGGGCTTGGCCTGATCTGGGCGGGCGGAATGTACTGCGTGGCGCGCGCCTACAGCGTGGCGCTGGCCTCGGTGGTTGCGCCGTTCGAATACCTTGCGCTGCCAATTAACGCGCTGTGGGGCTTCTTCATCTGGCGCGAGGTGCCCATGTGGACGACATGGGCTGGCGCGCTGCTGGCGCTTCTGAGCGGGGTGTATGTGCTGCACCGCGAGCAAAAAGAGCGTGCGGCGCGGCTGGCATAAGAAGGAGACATTGCAATGGAATACACAAGACTCGGCACGACGGGTTTGCAGGTGTCGCGCATCTGCCTGGGCTGCATGGGCTTTGGCGACGCGACGCGCGGAACCCACAAGTGGGTGCTGAACGAGCAAGACAGCCGCCCGGTGATCAAAAAAGCGCTTGAGCTTGGCATCACCTTCTTCGATACCGCCAACGTGTATGCCAACGGCACCAGCGAGGAATATCTCGGGCGCGCGCTGAAAGATATGGCCAAGCGCGAGGATGTCGTGATCGCCACCAAAATCCACGGCAAGATGCGCGAAGGCCCAAACGGCAGCGGACTGTCGCGCAAGGCAATTTTTGGCGAGATCGACCACAGCCTGCGGCGGCTCGAAACCGATTATGTCGACCTCTACCAGATCCACCGCTGGGATTACGAGACGCCGATCGAAGAAACCATGGAAGCGCTCAACGACGTGGTGCGGGCCGGCAAAGCGCGCTACATCGGCGCGTCGGCCATGTGGGCGTGGCAGTTCCAGAAGGCGCTTTACGTTGCGGAAAAACACGGCTGGGCGCGCTTTGTGTCGATGCAGGATCACCTGAATTTGATCTATCGCGAGGAAGAGCGCGAGATGCTGCCGCTGTGTCGCGCCGAGGGCATTGGCGTCATTCCCTACAGCCCGCTTGCCTCGGGGCGGCTGACGCGCGACGCCGGCACAGAAACGACGCTGCGCTCAGAAACCGACCAGATCCAGAAGCTGAAATATGATGCAAGCGCCGACACGGATCGCACAATCATCGAGCGGGTGGCGGAAATTGCAGAAAAGCGCGGCGTGTTGCGCACGCATGTTGCGCTGGCCTGGCTGCTGCAAAAGCAGCCAGTCGCCGCGCCAATCGTCGGGGCGACCAAGATCTCGCACCTGGACGATGCCATCGGCGCGCTGGATCTGAAGCTCACACCAGAAGAAATTGCCGCGCTGGAAGAGCCGTACGTGCCGCATCGCATCGTTGGGCATCAGTAAGCGGCGGCGCTCACGTTGTTCGTGTTTAGGCGCGGCACCTCTCGAAATATAGCCGAGAGCAAAAGGTCGAGCCACAGAGCGCACAGAGTCGACTGGGGTGATAGACAAAACTCGGCGTCCTCCGTGTTCTCTGTGGCCCAATACTTCTGCACTTTACTACAGGTGCCGCACCTGCAACGATTGCTACGCAGCACCTTCCGGCACATAGCGCATCAGCGTGACGCCAGTGGGCAGCGGTTTGGTCTCCACCAGGCGCAGGTTCACGCGCTTGCCTTCGGGGAATAGCCGCTTGCCACCACCCAGCGATACCGGGTAGACCAGCAGGTGATACTCGTCGACCAGGTCGTTTTCGATCAGCGTATGCGCCAGCACGCTGCTGCCGTCGAGCAGAATATTCTTGCCCGGCTGCTCTTTCAGCGCGCGCACCTGCGCCACCACATCGCCCGAAATAATCGTCGAGTTGCGCCAGGTGTCGGTCGATGTGAGTGTGTTGGAAACGACATACTTGCGAATAGCCTTCATGGGATCGCCAAACGGGTCGCCCTCGGGCATCGGGTCGAATGCCTCGCCGTGGCCCTGCCATGTTTTGCGGCCAAGCAGCAGCGCGTCGCTCTCGCTGAACGCCGCAAAGAACAGCCCGCCAATGTCGTCGTGCCAGTAGGTGTGCGTCCAGCCGCCCTGCGTGAAGCCGCCGTCGGTATCTTCTTCCGCGCCACCAGGCGCCTGAATCACGCCATCCAGTGAAATAAATTCAGAAATAATCAGCTTCCGCATGGTTGTGCTCCTGTTCACTCACGGGCGGCCATTTCCGCCGCTTCACCAAGTAGTCGTTCGCGTATTGGCAAAATCGACAGCTATTTTCCAGCAGTTTTGTGCAATTGACAAGCATAGAAAAAGGAGGCGGCCTGGCCACCTCCGTTTTTCATTGCTGCCAGCCCGGCGAGCGCCGCGCTAGGGAAACAGCTCAATCTGGTTAAACGGCCAGTAGCGCAGCACAACATGCCCAATCACCTGGCCAGCCGGAATTGGCCCGAACACGCGCGAGTCCATGCTGTTCGCGCGGTTATCGCCCATCATAAAGTAGCTGTCGGCATCGAGTGTGATTGGTCCACATTCAGCATTGCAGCTCGTCGCAACGCCATGCACATACGGCTCGTCGATGGCTGCGCCATTCACATACACCTGCCCGCTGCGGATCTCGATTGTGTCGCCCGGCAAGCCGATAACCCGCTTGATCAGTGCGTCTTCCGAGCGGTCGGGCGTGCGGTAAAATACCACAATCTGCCCGCGATGCAAGGCGAATGGCGAGGCCGGGTGCGCCTCGGCGGCGTGCGCCGTGCCCACAAACAAATTCGACCAGATGCTGTCGATCTTGCTGACGACGACGCGCTGGCCTTCGTGGAAGGTCGGCTCCATGCTGATCTGGTGGATCTCGAAGCGGCCAATAAGAGCGGAGAGAATCAAGAATAGCGTCAGCGCCTGGACGCCAGTCCAGAATATATCGCGCAGGGGAGAATGGCGGCGCGTTGGGCGTTGCTCAGTTGTATCAGACACCAGACATCTCCTTGATCACAGATTCTTAACGATCATTTTAGCAGATTCCGTTCCACAACTCCTTTGCAGCTTCATCACAAACACGCGCCAGAAAGCCGAACAAAACAAAAGCGGGCGAAGAAATTGCTTCCTTCACCCGCGCCACAATCGCGTACTCGTTGTCTATACCACAATACGCCGGCAGGAAGGTCCCGCCTGGAGCATAGCGCTGACGCTCACCAAATGCTAATGCGCGCTTGGTGCGGGCGCATCGCCTGCCGCTGTGCGGCCAGCCCAGGCGCGCGGCCAGCCCGGCATAAACAGGCCGATCACCACCGCCAGCAGCGCCACGTAGAATGTCAGCCGGTAGGCGCGCTCGAAGCCCACCAGATTTTCGCGGCAGGCCTGCTGCACGCCTTGCAGCGCCTGGGCGCGCGCGGCAGGCGGCACGCCCGGTGGCACATTCTGGTCGGCAGGCACGCCCGGCGTCTCGCAGACGCCAAAGGCCGGCAGCTGCTCCTGCACCGAGCTTTGCTCCTGCGCCCGCTGGCTCTGCGCCTTCACCTCGGGCGAAAGCGCGCTGGCCAGGATCGTCGCCAGCACCGCCACGCCGCTGGCCTGCACGACAAAGCGCGTGCCGTTGATCAGCGACGAGCCGCGCGCCAGCGAGCGGCGCGGCACGGCCGAGAGCGCGGTGGCAAAGGTGGTCTGCACCGTCAGGCCCAGCGCCGCGCCGCGCAGCGCCAGCAGCACCAGAATGGTGCTGATCGGCGTGTCGGCCTGGATCTGCGAAAGCTGCCATGTGTTGATCGCCAGCAGCGAAAAGCCCGTGACGATCAGTGCGCGCGGGCCAATGCGATCGTAGAGCCGCCCGGCCAGCGGCGTGATGATGCCCGAGGTCAGCGCCAGCGGCAGCAGCGTAAAGCCGGTTTGCAGCGCGGTGCGGCCGCGCAGCGCCTGCAGGTACACCGGCATCAGGAATTCTGCCCCGAACAAACCAATCACCGTCACATAGCCGATCAAGCTTGCGATCAGAAAAGTCGGGTTGCCAAACAAACGCAGGTTGAGCAGCGGCTCTTTCGCCACAAACAGCTCGATAATGCCAAAGGCCAGCAGTGACACCCCGCCAACCGCAAACCACAGCAGCACGTTGCTCGCGCCCCAGCCCTGGTCGGCCGCAATCGATGCCGCGTAGAGCACCGCGCCAAAGCCCACGACCGCCGTCACCAGGCCGAGAGGATCGAGCGCCGGCACGGTTTCGGGCTTGCGCTCACGCAGAAAGCGCGAGGCCAGAAACACGCCCACAATGCCGATCGGGATGTTGATAAAGAAGATCCAGCGCCACAGCCCCTGGTCGACCAGCAGACCACCCAGGATGGGGCCAAGCGCCGGCGCTACCACCAGCGCGATGCCGAAAATGCCAAGCGCCGTGCCCTGTTCTTTCGGCGGAAAGGTGCTGAACAGCAGCGCCGAGCCAAGCGGCTGCGCCACGCCGCCGCCAAATCCCTGCGCCGCGCGTGCCGCCACCAGCAGCCAGATGCTTGAAGAGATGGTTGGCGCCAGGCCGCACAGCAGCGAGCCAACAACAAACGCGGCCAGCCCGCCTACATACATGCGCTTGATGCCAAATCGGTCGGCCAGGAAGCCCGACAGCGGCGTGGCAATACCCAGCGCCAGCGTGTAGATGCTGATCACCCACTGCGAGTTATTCAGGCTGGTGTTGTACTCGCGCCGAATCGTCTGAAACGCGACATTCACGACCGTTGTGTCGAGAATAATCATGAAGATGCCGAAAATCACCGAGATCAGCACCTTCCACTTGTACTCAAGCCGGCCGCCGGGCTGCGGCTGAGTCGCCCCGTAGCTCATGGTTCTCCTGCTTTCTGCTGATGTTCAGGGTCCGGTACGGCTGCGTTGCCTGCCTGAGCAGCGGCGCTGCGAATCATTGCGGCAACATCGTCGGCAGCAATGCTTCCATCGGGGAGTGTGCGCAACAGCTCGCGCACCAGGTTCAGTAGCGCATC
>LJCR01001379.1 GCA_001399705.1 Kouleothrix aurantiaca | reverse complement strand
GAGCTGGCCGTGCGCGGTGTTGATCAGCAGCGCGTCGGGCCGCATCAGCGCCAGCGCCCAAACGCGCACGCGCATGGCCATGATCGCCGCGCAAAACCTGCTGGCCGCCCTGCACGACGAGCGCCCGCGCTTTCTGGCGAACCCCGAGCTGTGGGGCACGCGCGCGATCACGGTGGGTGTGGAGTAGCAACTTTTCATCTCTGCAACAATTCATCCAAAAACATCTCCCAAAAATTCTTTTCGCAACGTTTACATGACATACGACCGTATTTAGTACGATGATATGCTATGTCAGACGCCGACTATGTCGTTCAAGAGCAGCAGCAACTGCTTCAAACGCATCGCCGCACTCTCGCGCACGCCCTCGTGCAACTTGCGATGCAGGGCGGCTACGCCCAAGCCACCCCGTCGCTGCTGAATAGCATCGATGAGCATTGCGCAACAATTCAGCGCATCAAAATCTGGCTGCGCGATCACAACACCGCTATCGAAGATGAAGAAAACGATCTTGCTGCACAGCGCTTGCGTCAGCTGCCAGGCAATGATGGGCCGCGCCGGGGCGATACTCCACTCGGCACGCGCGTAACAATCAGCCGCCTGAACAACAGTATGGGCGTGCTGCGCGATCTGATGCGGCAAGTTCCCGATATTCACGACGCAGCGGTTGAGTTTCGTACAATATTTCAGGCTGCCTGCAAGCAAATAGATACACTTCGCTCGTATAAATTACTTCACGATCAATTGCACGATGTCCAGTTTCGTTGCTACGAAAATATTGAACGAGAATTGCAGCACTATCCCGAGCGTGAATATTCTGCTGATAATTTAGCAACATATGCGGATAACCTTGAAGATTGTATTGCTGAATTGCGCGAAATTATCGCCAATACTCCAACGCTACGAACTGTGCCAGTGTGGGTAGAGTGGCTTGCCGAAGCGCATTCTCAAATTCTTCAGGCACTTTCTAGCGAGAATACACTCTTGCTGCGCCGAGCAGCCGATCAAATTCGGCGTGTGTTGAATGTATACCCAACACCGATCAATGCACGCCTGATTAGCACAGTGCAAAGCATGGATCTTGGTACGTTGGTTGATATTATGGAGTATATCCACCGAACGTGTAGCGATGTGGGAGTTAACGCAGAAACTGTAAAACGCTTAGGCGATGGTTTGACTGCGCTGCGCGAACTTCACGCGAAACTTACAAATTTAAGCAGCGATCATGAACAATGGCAGCCAATTGATAATCTGTTACGCCTGCCAAACGATTCGCTTGATGATATTGTTGCACTTTGGGATAAATTAAAGCTGCAAGCGGGCGAACTCTATGGTTCATCCAAAGAGGATTGGGCCCGCGAGCTACGCGATGACGCCGATAGAATCGACCAGGCAGTCCAACTCAAAGACGCACGCGTCATAAAGCAGCAATTTATTAGCTACCGCAGCCGAGCAATGCGGCGTTTTTTCCAGGTCGACAAGCAACTGCGAAAAGTATGTGACAAGCTCGATCATGTCGGTGGCCCGTTTGCCTTCGTCATAGGAGTGCTTGAGTGAGCCAATCAACAGCCACGTCGCTGGATGTCGCGCAGAACGACGGTCCCTACTCGTCGGCAGCTGAGCTGCGTGCTGTTCACGGTGCTTTGCTGCGTCGCGAGCGGCTTGAGCGCGCTTCCGAAGCATTTCGTGCCGAAGTGTTAACATTCATTCGGCGCGGCTGCGAAACTGGCAAGTTCATCGATGACGACAATGAGCGGCGCGCTTGCCAGGGCATGCTCGACTACTGGACGACGGTGCTGTATCGCAGCGCTGATGATGAAATTATTGACTCCACGCTTGCTCCCTTTGACCCAACGCTCGCGCCCGAGC
>LJCR01001378.1 GCA_001399705.1 Kouleothrix aurantiaca | reverse complement strand
CTCATAGCCGCGTGTCAGCAGCGCGCGATCTGCGCCAGGGGAAGCGTTTCTGGCCCGGCTTCCCGCAAGCGGCGCCGTCGCTGGAGCGCGCCGTGCCGGTGGCTGAGCCAATGCTTCCGTCTGGTTGCGGCGCGCCTGTGGCGCGGGCGCTGGCCCTAACGATCGGGTTATATGCGTGCGTCCTTTCGAATAAACGTACGCGCCGGCGACTTCTCGCGTCGAAAAGTGTTCGAAAATGTTCCAAAGTGTTTCCGAAAAGCCCAGAAAGAGCAGCCCGCCGACGGGCAGACAATCATAAAAGCGCGCAATCAGTTCCTGGCAGGTTTTGAGCTGAAAATAGATTGTCACATTCTGGCAGAAAATAATATCCATACCCTGCGCAATCGCCGGAAATGGCTCCAGCAGGTTTAGTTGCTCGAAGCGCACCAGCGAGCGCACGGCATCGCTAACTACATAGTAGCCGTTTGCAGAGGGCGTAAAATAGCGTTCAAGCTGATCCGGCGCGATGTTCTGAAGCGTTCGGCCGCGATATATCCCGCTGCGTGCTTTCTGCAGGGCTGGCTCGCTGAGATCGGTTGCGAAAATTTCCACTGGGCGGGGCAGCGGCTGGCCAAGCGTTTCGAGTGCGGCGATGGCCAGTGAGTATGGCTCTTCGCCGGTGGCACAGCCGGCGCTCCAGATGCGTAGTGGAGCGCCGGCTGGCTTGCGGGCGTGCAGTTCGGGCAGAAGCTGCTGGCGCAGCGCCTGAAAGTGCGGCCCGTTGCGGAAAAACATCGTCTCGTGATTCAACACCAGCTCGGCCAGGCGCGCAAGTTCTGCCCTGCCCTGGGGCGCGGCAACCCGCCGCTGATACGCCGCCAGGGTATCGCCCGTGCCCGCCATACGCCGCGCCACCGACTGCTCAAGCAGGCGCTGCCGTGCGAGGTCGAGGTAAACACCACTATAGCGCGCCAGCGCATCGCGGAAGAAAAAGAAGATTTCAGGCGAAAACGCCGCCGATGAATCGGGCGGCCCGGCGTCTGGCATGTCACTTGGCTTGGCGTGGCGGTTCATAGGCTATCCCGCGCGTCAAGCGCGACAGATGTGCGCATTTGGCGGCCAACGACTTCAATGAGCCGCGCGGCGATCGCGTGGGCGGGCAGCACATCGCACGCTGCGCCAAGGTGAATAGCTGCGCGCGGCATGCCGAAAATCGTGCTGGTTGCCTCATCCTGTGCGATGGTGTAGCCCCCGGCGCGCTTGATGGTGAGCATGCCATACGCGCCGTCGCGGCCCATCCCGGTGAGCAAAACGCCAATTGCGCGTGCGCCAAATATTTCGGCAGCCGCCTGCATTGAAATATCGATCGAGGGGCGTTGCAGCAGCAGCGGGTTATCGCTCAGGTGCACTTTGCGCTCGGGCGTGATCAGCAGGTCGGTCTGGTCGGGGGCGATCAGGACAGTATTGGGCAGCAATTCGTGGCCTTCTTGTGCAAGCCGCACTGGCAACAGGCTGCTATAGCTCAGCCATTCTGCCATGCCGTTGCTAAAGCCGGCCGCAATATGCTGCACTACCAGCACGGCTGCCGCGAAGTCCTTCGGCAGGGCGCTAATCACCTGATTAACAATGCGCGGGCCGCCTGTGCTGGCACCAATGAGCACCAGCGAGAAGGGCGGCAGTGGCCCGGGCCGCGGCTGCGGCAACCCCACTGCAGGTATTTTCTCGGGCGGCATGGGCCGCGGCACAATCACCTCGCGCCGCGATTGCGGGTTGGTGCGGCGGCGCCCGCGCAGGTGCGTGACGACTTTGACCCGTGCAAGTACCTTGATGCGCTGAATCAACATCTGGCCTGCCCGCGCCAGCTGGGCCTGGTCGCGGCCCGCCGGTT
>LJCR01001376.1 GCA_001399705.1 Kouleothrix aurantiaca | reverse complement strand
GACGACGTACACCGCGCATCCGCACTGGACGCGCCCGCATCCGCTGGCGTTGACCACGCGCATCGTCAGCAAAGTACGGCGCCTGACGGGTCTGTCGCCCGCCGCCGCGAGATAGCCAGTATGTGCGAGCAACCGCTGAACATCGGCATCGATTCCATGCAGCCTGCGGGGCCGCGATCCGAACGCCGCTCGTCTTGAGTGGGCTCGCCAGCAGGCGCGCAGGCTGCACAGGACGGCCGCCGGATGGCCGTGGGCGTGTGAGTCGTGGTCTGGAGGCGCGGCGTTATCGCATCGGACGAACGGTGCGCGAGTTGCCGCGCCGGTATGCGGTAATGAGGTTATAGGAGTTCGGCGGCTGACGCGCCAGGAAGGCCGGTGAGGTGATGGCAGCAGATGTACCTATGCGCACGTCGTTTCGGACGCTTCGAGAACGGGGATGGATACCCCGGGCCGGCGCGCTGATGGCTGGAATCGGGCCAGAGGGGCCGATCGAGTTGCCGATCGGCAAGCTGTTTCCCGCGGTTCTGCTGGGCGCGCCGGAGACCGGCAAGAGCTTCGCGCTCCGCTGGCTCGCCGCACAGGCCGCGCTTATCGGCTGCGATGTGACGATCTGGAACCCGAAAGGCTGGCTGGATTTCGAGGTTGGAGGTGATGTGGCTGCGGCGGAAAAGCCCAGTCGAGTGCGCGCGCTGACACACACGCAGGCCGATGGAATTACAGCGTCAACTCGCTCGCTCGCCGCAACACTGGCCCGGCGCGAGGAAGGCGAGACCGGCAGGCCGCATGTGCTGTTTGTCGACGAGTGGAACAATACTGTGCGGATGGGCAGAACCGTGCGCCGGGTGGTCTCGCGCCTGCTCTGGGCGGGGCAAGACCACGGCATGTATGTGGCCCTGGCAGGCTTTCACGTGCGGCCCCAGGAGTTTGATCCCTGGATCGAAGATCTCACTGATGCGGATCGGCGCCAGGGGCGGGCGCCGCGCCAGGTGCCGTCCTTGATCGCCATCTGGTGGCTGTTCACGCTCGGGTCGTATGCTGAGGATGCTGCTGCCGTGGTGCGTCTCGACGCGCGGACGCTGACGGCGGCGAGGATCGGCCTCTCCCGCGGTATGGCGCACTTTGTGCGTGCTCCGCGCCCTGATCATGGGACAGTGGAGCCCGTTCGGCTTCAGATACCGGAGACTCGCGCGGCAGATATTGATAGCGCCATGGCGAGCGGCGCGTGATGGGTATGATCGACCAGCTTCTGGCGTCTAGTGGGGAGACAATGACGAAACGATCCAATTCTGGGCCACAAGGAAAGCGTGCGCGTGCGAAGTGGGAAGCGCACCGACAAGGGAGCGGCGGTTTCGAGCCGCTCCCTGACGCGACCGGGACGGTGCTTGAAGCCGGGTGGGAGACCTTTTTCACGACGCTCAACGTTCGCCTGGAGCGCGGTCTGGAGTGGCGCGGCGGCGCGGCGAAACTGACATTTGCGCCGGCGTTCTGGGCGTCGGACTGGGAGAAGGTAATCGACGTTCGGCCGCGGCTGGCGCACGGAACGCCGCCGGAAGAAGCGCAGCGCTGGCAGTTCGAGTGGGTGCGGCTGGCGGGAGGATACGTGCAGTATCAGATGCGAAGCGCGCTCCTGATCGCCGGCGAACCATGGCCGGGACGCTTTCATGTCACGCCGATTCTTCCGGCCAATACGCCTGCGGGGCGCGCGCCGGCGTCGGCCGCGACGCTCGTTCACCGCGAGACAGCGTTCGGCGTGGCGCCCGGCAGCGGCCGGCTCTGGCTGGTGTTCGGCGAGTCGTCCGAGGCGATCGCCGCCGCGCTGGAGCAGGCGGTGCGGGCAGGGCAGCCCACGCGCGGTCCAGTCCTGCCGCT
>LJCR01001377.1 GCA_001399705.1 Kouleothrix aurantiaca | reverse complement strand
GCTGAACCGCCCGCTGGTGAATGCCGCCGCGCTGGGCGTGCCGCTCTGCGATGGCCCGCTCCCGGCCGCAGCGCGTGGCGCGATCGTGCTGTGCCGGCGTGGCGTGAATCCGCGTGTGGAAAAAGGCAGCAATGTTCGCACCAGCGGCGGCGCCGGCATGATTTTGTACAATCCCGAGCCTGCCGACGTCGTGAGCGACAACCACTGGCTGCCCGCGGTGCATATCGACACGCCCGCCGCCAATCAGCTGCTCGCTTTCCTCGCCGCGCACACATCCCAGCCCGTCACCGCCGACATCAGTGGCGGCAAGGCGGTGCTCGACTCGCAAAGCGCCGACCAGATCGCGGCATTCAGCTCGCGCGGCCCGCTACCCACCGAGCAGCTCGGCATCAGCAAGCCCGACATTGCCGCGCCGGGCGTGGATGTGCTCTCGGCGCTGCCGGGCGGCACCTATGGCGAAAACAGCGGCACTTCGATGGCCGGGCCGCATGTCGCCGGGGTGGTGGCGCTGATGTGGTCGGCCCAGCCGCGCCTGATCGGCAATATCGACCGCACCGAGCAGATTCTGGCCGAAACCGCGCGACCATATGATGGCGTGCAGACGGCTTGCCTCGACGCCGGGGTGCCGAACAACGGCGTAGGCTATGGCGTGGTGGATGCCTACGCAGCAGTTCAGGCCGCGCTGGCGCTGCCATAAAAGCGCGTTCGCTCTATGCAGTAAGAAACTCGTGCATGGCGCGGTTCACCAGCTCGGGCTGCTCTTGCTGCACCCAGTGCGAGCAATGGGGGATGTAGCGGATGCGCAGGTCGGGCGCGTAGCGCTCGGTGCCGTAGGTCAGCTCTTTGCCAAGCGCGGTGTCGTTTTCACCCCAGATCAGCAGCGTTGGCGCGTACACGCGCATGCCGGTGCCGCGGAACAGGCCGCGCGCGCCCTGCTGGAGAATCGCGCGGTAGTAGTTCACCGCCGCAGTTGCCGCGCCCGGCGCGGCCATGGCCGACTGAAAGACGCGAATATCTTCGGGCGTGAAGCGCGATGGGTCGAGCGCCATGTCGGTGAAGGCGCGCTCGATCGAGGCGTAGCCATTGGCGCGAATTGCCAGCTCGGGCAGCCAGGGCAGCTGGAAAAACGCGAAATACCACGATCGCAGCGATTGCCGCCAGTTCCGGCCGATCGCCTCGGCAAACAGCGCCGGGTGCGGGATGTTCATCGCAATCAGGCGCTGCACCAGCTCGGGGCGCGCAATCGCCAGCGACCACGCAATGTTCCCGCCCCAGTCGTGCCCGCCCACAATCGCGCTGCGATGCCCAAGTGCGCGAATAAGCTCGGCCACATCCTGCACCAGCACGTCCAGCTCGTAGCCCCAGCTCGGCCGGTCGGTTTCGTTGTAGCCGCGCAGGTCGGGCGCAATCAGCGTGTAGCGCGCTGCCAGCGCGGGCGTGTCGCGAAACAGCACCAGCTGGTGCCGCCACGACCACCAGCACTCGGGGAAACCGTGCAGCAGCACAACGAGCTGCGGGCCATGCCCGGCCTGCGCGTAGTGCATGCGAATACCATTTAGCGTGACATAATGGTGATCGAAATCTTGTGGATGCAGCATATCTTTTCCTGTTGCATGTTCGCAGGTTGCAGGTTGCATGTTATGGACCATCGACGAATGACGAATGACGAAGGACGAATGATAGCCAGCAGTATGTTTACCGCAAAGAGCGCAAAGTGCGCAAAGTTTTGAATGCGACCTGCAACTTCCAAGCCTACACGCCTCCGAACTCAACATTCCACATTCCACATTCCAAACTTAAAATTGCAGCAGCCTACCCCAAAATCTCGACCGTGCCGCGCGCGCCATCGACGCGCAGGCGGTCGCCGGT
>LJCR01001374.1 GCA_001399705.1 Kouleothrix aurantiaca | reverse complement strand
TGGTGACCACCTCGCTTCGTTTCATCCCTCGCTCGAGCGCATCGAGCACGCGTTGTCGTAAATCGACTGAATATGCTTTCATGCTCCTCAGTCTATCACACGATCAATCTTTTTGCCCGCTGCTATATACAAAATTGTAATCTACATTTTTGACATTTTGCCATAGACTGTGCTACCCTAAGAGGGATCTTTATTAGTACATAGCCCAAGTTTGCAATACATTTTGTTATGGCTTGTCGCTTTTTTTTTGCCCTGATTTCGCTGGTGGGTCTGCTAAATGCAGAATGCCAGTAGCGAGCATACCAGGACAATTTGCGCTGGTGCAAAATCAACTAATTGGTAGCCTTTTATTCTTTGAAAGGAATAGTATTGTATGAGCCTCCGGCCGCGGCTAATAATACTCTTTTTATTGATTGTGACAGTCTTTAGTGGCGTGATACAATCTGCACCAGCGCACGCCCAAACAACGCTCATCAAGAAACTTATCGATGGCGAGTGGCGGAACGAAGCGTCGCTTGCCCAACCATCAGGGCTCACCCCGACCACTTCCAGTATCAGTGAAACGAACTTAAACTTTCGAAGGTGGGGACGCCTTGTATATACCTCATATAGCGATGGTCATGGCAATATTTATTTAAAAACACCAGTGAAACAAGGTCAGCTCACTAAGCAATTAACCTATGGGAAATATGAAAATACATATGCACGCTTGAACGACACAGCTGATCTGATTGCATTCGTATCAACACGTCAAGGCAATCGCGAACTCTATCGTATGACAGTGGACGGAACAGATATTGTTCGCCTTACGGCCAGCCCAGCCGACGATATTCAGCCAGCCTGGGCGCCGGGCAGCCGCTCGATTATTTTCGCGTCGAATCGTACAGGGAACTGGGATCTGTTTCGGGTGAATGCGGACGGTACGAATCTCACACAGTTAACGACTGATGGCGGGGCAGATATAATGCCAAGCTATTCGCCCGATGGCAAAAAAATAGCGTGGGTTCGCGCAGGCACTGATACGGGAACCCTCTGGCTCATGAATGCCGATGGCAGTAACCCGCACGCAATTACTGGCCCGTTGCGCTATCTCCAGCATCCAAGCTGGTCGCCTGACGGCACATATCTCGCCATTGACTACGACCACGATGGAAATGGCTTTAATGAAGCTGCCATGCTGCGCTCAGACGGAACTGGACTGACGTACATACCAATCCTTTACTCGTTTGCTCAGCCAGGCCAGATGATCGACGTAGGGGTTTCCACATGGTCGCCAACTGGCGACTGGCTTGTGACAACCATCTATGTATATAACGTTAGCGGCTCTACTGCGCGGCTCTATAATGCATATATTGGCTCTGTAGCCACAGATGGCTCTACTTCTGGTGCAATGATTTATGAATCAACATATAATGTCTATCCAGATCTTCGCTCAATTGATCACACACCCCCAACGAGTGCGATTGAGCAGCTACCCCTATGGACACGGGGTGCAACAGCAACCATTCGATGGACAAATTCGGAAGAACCTATAGAAGCCTGGCCATCACCACTATTTGATATTCAGTACCGGATAAATGGTGGCGCATGGGTCACATGGCAGCATAATATCGGTGCAACAGGCAGCAGAGAAATTGTTTACAACGGAACTCCAGGCACAACTGTTGCTTTCCGCATTCGCGCCCGCGATGACGCAGGAAATGTTGAACCCTGGCATACAACCAACGGAGATACTCAGACCACATTTTTCGACAAGCTTATTGAAGGGACACTAACTGACAACCGCGGACGGCAAGTTGGCGACGCGCTGGTAAACCTCTCTCCAGCCGCAATTCAGCCAGTTATATCTGCGCCAGGGAGTGGGGTATATAC
>LJCR01001375.1 GCA_001399705.1 Kouleothrix aurantiaca | reverse complement strand
CCATACATCTGCGCCCGGCTCGCATACGTAGCGGGCGCACCCGCGCCCTAGTCGCCCTTCGGCGAGCTGCTCGCGCGGCGCTGCGTGCGCTTGCGATCCGAGCGCTTCTTCAGCCCCAGCGACTGAATCGCATTCGAATTATTGCCATACTGCGCCGATACCTGGGCTTTTGCGCCCATGATCGCATCGTGGAAGCCCCAGCCGGCATCGACAACCTCATCGCGCACGGTGGTGAGCCGCTTCTGCGTGCGCACCTCCTCCTCCTCGCTCTGGCGCAGCGCCTGCTCGCGCGCCTTCAGCGCCTCGACGGTGTGCTCGGGGTTGACAGGCCGGTAGTCAGTGAGCTCCTGCAGCGCCAGCAGCGCCTCGCGATCTGCCTCGATTGCCGATGCCGGAAGCCGATACTTTGGAGTTGAACTCATACACCATTCTCCTGTAAATAAAGGTGGAAGATAGTCACCTACGCGCGGTAGGAATAGACATACTATACATAGTAGTGCTCTCCCTCGGCTATCACACAATACTCCCATTCAGATATAGGACAGCACGCCTATAGCCTGGTAAGAATAAAGGACTAGTGCGGGCCTAACGCGCGCCGTCGCCGCCACCCGTGAAAACTGCGTGTAGGGCATTCTAATCGGCTAGAGCAGAGTGGCTAATCGCTGCTCGTTGGGTGCCTGGCCGCCGCTTATTTGGTGGCGGCACCGCCCAGCCCGATAAACGTGCTGTCATCATAACCCCTGGTAGTAAATAACAAGCCCGTTATATCTACCGAAGGGCTGCCCAATGCCGAATGATAAAGTACATCCATCACCAGGGGCCCAGTTGTTTCCACCTGCATCTGCGCAAAGTGTCTACCTGCTTTGATTATTTCTGGCCGTGAATGTATGGCACCGCAGCGAACGAGTGTTGACGGCACGATTGGCGGCCTGGCCGGACCGCCCTTAGTACAAAGGTTGTATGTGTTATGAGCTACCTGCCACGAAAAATTGTCGCGCCCTCGGCAATCCCGCTGATTGCGCTTGATGCGCTTGGCGTCTTTGCCGGCTTCTGGGCGGCGCTGCTGTTCCGCTTCGACGGCCAGATCCCCTTTGAAGATATGCTTGCGCTCGGCCTGATGCTGCCGTTTATTATTGTCACCTTTGTTTTTGGCAACCTGATGTTCGGCCTGTACCGCTATGTCTGGCGCTACACCAGCGCCAACGAGGTGGTGGCGATTGGCGGGGCTGGCGCGGCGAGCACGCTGCTGCTGGTGATGCTCAGCCTGTCACTCGGTGTCAGCCGCCCGCTGCCCTTGAGCGTCGTCGGCCTGGGCGGTATCTTCGCCACCGCCGGCTTTGTGGTGGCGCGCTACCGCGAGCGCCTGCTGAGCGGCATGCTGGCCCGTGTCCAGCGCGCCATAGCCAACCCCAACCGCCGGCGCGTGCTGATCGTCGGCGCGGGCGAGGCCGGCAACATCGTCGCCCGCCAGCTGCGCGGCGCCAACAAATCCTACGAGATCGTCGGCTTTGTCGACGACGACCCAAACAAGCTGTTTCTGCGCCTGCACAGCGCGAATGTGCTGGGCAGCCGGCACGCCATCCCGGCGCTGGTGGCCGAGCATGGCATCAGCCCGGCGGTGATCGCCATTCATACCATCAGTGCCCCATCGCTCACCGAGCTGCTGTCGCTCTGCCTCGACACGCCCGCCCAGGTCAAGATGCTGCCGCGCTTTCTGGGCTCGCCAGAAGAAGTCGAGCGCGCGCTGCCGCTGCGCGATATCAGCCCCGAAGATCTGCTGGGCCGCGCAATGTGCTCGGTCGACGCCGACGCCTGCCGCGACATTATTGCCGGCAAAGTCGTGCTGGTCACCGGCGCGGCCGGGTCGATCGG
>LJCR01001373.1 GCA_001399705.1 Kouleothrix aurantiaca | reverse complement strand
ATGTAGCGCTCGCCGCTGCGCCCGCGCTCGACCGCGTTGATCATCGCCTGGGCGACATCGCGGGCATCCACCGGCGCGCCGCCGCCATTGGGCACGCCCGGCAGCCGGCGGTTGAGGTAATCGAGCACAAGCTGGCCGCTGCTGGTTGGCGCGGCGTCGCCGGGGCCAAACATCCAGGCCGGCAGGATCAGCACCACCGGCAGCGCGCTGTGCTTGAGGAATTCGGCGATGCGCTGCTCGGCCAGCATTTTGCTTTTCATATACAGGTTTTCGGTCGCGTAGCGATCGGGTGGCGTGCGCTCGTCGCCCACCAGCGTGCCCGGCTCAGCGCCGATCACGCCATTCGAGCTGGCGTAGATGACTTTCCCCACGCCCTGCTGCTCGGCCGCGCGCAGCAGCGCGATCGTGCCATCGACATTGATCGCCTGGAGGGTTGCCCAGTGGTCGCCCGGCTGATAGTATTCGCGGAAGTAGGCCGCCGTGTGAAACAGCACATCGCAGCCGGCCAGCGCGCCCGCAAAGCCGGCCACGTCGGTCATATCGCCCTCCACCAGCTCGACATCCAGCCCACCCAGAACCTGTGTGGCCTTGACGCGCGAGCGCACCAGCACGCGCACGCTGTGGCCTTGCTGCACCAGCAGCCGCACAAGATTGCCGCCCAATAGCCCGGTGCCGCCCGTTACAAATGCTTGCATGCGATCCTCGTTTCTTGCTTTACGTTGCGCCGTGGGGTATAATGCGCGCCAGATATATGAGCGAACGCTCATGATTATAATATGAGCTATTGCTCATATTGTCAAGAGCTGGATTCATACTCTTTTTTGCGCTGCGCGCAGGATGACGAGCCACAGAGAACACCGAGAACACGGAGTTGTATGTTCAGCTCTGTGCCCTCTGTGCGCTCTGTGGCCCAAATGCTATTTCGCCAGAAGGAGCCGCGCCCCTTGCCGAACAAGCTCACAAACGAAACCGCCGCAATGCGGCGCAGCCCGCAGCAGGCGCGCGGCCAGCAGCGCGTCGGGCTGATCCTCGACACCGCCGAGCAGCTATTTGCCGAGCGTGGCTACGACGCGGCCAGCACCAACGAAATCGCGGCGCAGGCAGGCATTCCGATCGGTTCGGTTTATCAGTTCTTCCCGAACAAAGAAGCAATTCTGCACGCGCTTCTGGCGCGCTACCGCGAGGAACTTGCGGCCCTGTATGCCGAGCACCCTGCGCCCGCTGGCGAGCCGCTGGCCGATGCGCTGGCGCGCGTGCTGGATGTGCTGACGAGCTATGGCGGCGCGCATATCGGCTTCAGCCGTATGGTCCTGCAAGCGCCCGCCGGCTCGGCGCTCGCCACTGCCTGCAGCGACCTTGCGAATGACATCATGGCGCGCATCGATGCGGTTCTGGCCGCGCACGCGCCCGCGCTCCCGGTCGAGCAGCGCCGCCTGTTCACCAGCGTTGGTTTCACCGCTGTGGGCGCGATCCTCTCGCAGGCGCTCACCGCCAAGCAGGCGGGTGACATCGACGCCGGTCACGCCCTGATCGAGCAGGCGACCACGCTGCTGGTGGGCTATCTTGGCGCGGCGCTAGGTCGTGCGCGGTAGCTGCTGACGACCACCGACTATGGACCACCGACCACTGACCACTGACGGTAGGCGCTTTTGTTCGTCAGTCGCCAGTCGCCAGTCGCCAGTCGCCAGTCGCCAGTCGCCAGTCGTCATTCGTCTTTCGTCTTTCGTCGGTCGTCCGTCGTCGCCCGTGCTATACTGCCCCTAGCGGCGAGCGCTCGCCGCGAGCGGCGGGACGTGCCCCGCCACTTTCCCATCGCTGGAACGCGCCATGCCCGGCCTGACCTTCATCGCTCCATCGCTACTCTGGCTGCTGC
>LJCR01001372.1 GCA_001399705.1 Kouleothrix aurantiaca | reverse complement strand
GCCGCTGCATGCGCGGGCTCATCGCGCCCAGGTAGAGCGGGATGGGGCGGGCGGGGAAGCGCAGGTAGGCTTCTTCAGTCCAGCCGCGCAATTCCTGCCCGTCGAATCGCACGCGCTCACCGGCAAAGAGCTGCCGCAGCACCGCGAGCGTTTCGGCCATGCGCGCCAGCGGGCGCTCCTGCGCCAGCCCGACCCAGCCAAGAAAATCGCCCGCGCCCGCGCCCAGCCCCAGCAGCAGGCGCCCGCCACTCAATTCATCCAGCGCGGCGGCCTGCATGGCGATTTCGGCCGGGTGCATAGTGTAGGGGTTGACGATGCATGTGCCAATTTCGATGCGCTCGGTCGCCAGCGCGCAGGCCGTCAGAATCGGCCAGGCGCCGCGCAGAAACAGGTCGTCGCTCACCCAGAACTGGCTGAAGCCAGCAGCCTCGGCGGCGCGCGCCAGACGCGGGTAGTCCTGCGCGGGGAGATCGTTATTGAAGCGAACAGAGAAGCGCATACTTCCTCGGTCGGCAGTTTGCAGTTGGCAGTAAGAACGCAAGCGCGACTGCCGACTGCAAACCCCCTACTGAATGATCGCGACGGCTTCGATCTCAACCAGCATCTCGGGCTCGATCATCTCGGCGCGCACCAGCGTGTTGGCCGGGCGGATCGCGCCAAAGACCTCGCCATGCACGCGCGCCACCGCTTCCCAATCGGCCAGGTTGCGCACAAAGATGCGCGTGCGCACGACATCTTCCAGCGTTGCGCCGGCCTCGGCCAGCGCGGCGGCGATTTTGTTCAGCACGAAGCGCGCCTGCCCAGCCGCGTCGCCGGGGTGCTGCACCGCGCCGCTCGCGTCCGAGGCGGTGGTTCCCGAAACATACACCTGCTGGCCCACCCGCACCGCGCGCGAGTAGCCGGCCATGGCTTCCCACGGCGTCCCGCTCGAAACATTCTGGCGTGGCATTGCTGCTCCTTCTATGGAACGAAGCGTGGTCAGACGAAGGACGAACGACCATCGACGAACACCTGCCTCACAGAGTCGTCAGTCGTCAATGGTCATTCGTCAGGCGCAAGCCTTATTCCACCACGTACAAGGGCTGGAAGCCGGTGGTCAGCGGCTCGCCGCCATTTTCGCGCACCACCACCACGTCTTCGACGCGGCAGCCGAGCTGGTGCGGGATGAAGATGCTTGGCTCGACGGTGAAGCACATGCCGGGCCGCAGCACCGTCTTGTCGCCAGCGGTCAGGAAGGGCGGCTCGTGCACATCCATGCCAATGCCGTGGCCCAGCCGGTGGCGAAACGCCTCGCCATAGCCCGCGTCGGTGATCACGGCGCGCGCGGCGGCATCGGCCTGTTCGCAGGTGTTGCCGGCCCGCAGCGCGGCGATGCCGGCGGACTGCGCGCCCATCACCAGACCGTACACCCTGCGATATTCGTCGCCCGGCTCGCCAAAGAAGACCGAGCGCCCGAAGTCGTAGCAGTAGCCGTCGAGCACCCCGCCAAAATCAAATGACACCGACACCGGCGCGTCGAGCGGCAGCAGCAGGGTTTCTTCGCGGTTATGGAAATCGAACGGGAAGTTCACGCCCATGTTGTAGAACGAGGTCACAAACGAGGGCGCGAGCGAGCCGTGCCGCCGGAGCTGGTAGTTCACCTCGGTAATCAGGTCGAGCGTCGTCATGCCGTGGCGCAGCCGGGGCAGCACATCCGCAAAGGCCGCCTCGGTGATCGCGCCAGCCTGCCGCATAATCGCCAGCTCGTCTTCGCCCTTGATCAGCCGCAGCGGGCGCATGATCGGCGCGGCGGAAACAAAGCGCGCAGCCGGGCGCAGCGCCTGCAAGCCCATCAGCGTCTCGGCCCAGGCGCGGTCGTCGAGCGCAATTGTGG
>LJCR01001370.1 GCA_001399705.1 Kouleothrix aurantiaca | reverse complement strand
CGTGTCATGCCTTGCGGCGAATATGGAAAGTTGTACCAGCCTAAAGAGTAAGAATGCATTCGGTAATACTTGCATCAACAGATGCCAGCTTTTCGGCACAACGGAGGCATGACAAACAAACCTCGCGCCTGATACTCACCTACAATTTGGGGTCTGGGGCGCAAGACTCAGCCGGGGTACAGGGTGCCGGCGCATCCTGCGGCCACGCGGCCCGAGCGTATAGCACTCGAAAGAGAAAGCCCTCGCGGCCCAAGCGACAAAAAATCTCCCACCCGATGAGTGGTATCATGCCCAAGCAAACACAAGAAAGAAATCAGAAAGGAACAACGATGTTCGATACCGTACGCGCCGAGCTGCAGGCCGAGCTCGACCAGATCGAGGCGGCCGGGCTCTACAAGCGCGAGCGCATCATCACCACGGCGCAGGGCGCGGTGATTGGCACCGTGCAGGGCCAGCAGGTGCTGAACTTCTGCGCGAATAACTACCTGGGCCTGTCCTCGCACCCCGAGGTAATTGCCGCCGCCAAAGCCGCAATCGACACCCACGGCTATGGCATGTCGTCGGTGCGCTTTATTTGCGGCACGCAAGACATTCATAAGGAGCTGGAGGCGCGGCTGTCTGAGTTCCTGGGTATGGAAGACACGATCCTCTACGCGGCGGCGTTTGACGCCAACGGCGGCGTGTTCGAGCCGCTGCTGGGCGAACAGGACGCCGTGATCTCCGACGAGCTGAACCACGCCTCGATCATCGACGGAATTCGGCTGTGCAAGGCGCGGCGCTTCCGCTACAAGAACAACGACATGGCCGATCTGGAAGCGCAGCTTGTGGCCGCGCAGGGCGCGCGCCGCATTCTGGTGGTGTCGGACGGCGCGTTCTCGATGGATGGCACAATCGCGCAGGTGGGCGCGATCTGCGACCTGGCCGAGCGCTATGGCGCGATGGTGATGATCGACGACAGCCACGCCACCGGCTTTATTGGCGCGACGGGGCGCGGCTCACACGAGCGCGCGGGCGCGATGGGCCGGGTCGATATCATCACCGGCACGCTGGGCAAGGCATTAGGCGGCGCGTCGGGCGGTTTCACGGCGGCGCGCAAGGAAATCGTGGCGCTGCTGCGCCAGCGCTCGCGGCCCTACCTGTTCTCGAACACCGTCGCGCCGGCGATTGTGGGCGGCACGCTGCGCGTGCTGGAGCTGCTGAGCGCCACCACCGAGCTGCGCGACCGGCTGGAAGCGAACACGCGCCAGTTCCGCACTGGGATGGCGGCGGCGGGCTTCAGCATCCCGCAGGGCGAGCACCCGATCGCGCCGGTGATGCTGGGCGACGCGCGCCTGGCCCAGGATTTCGCCGAGCGCCTGCTGGCCGAGGGCATCTATGTGATTGGTTTTTCTTACCCGGTGGTGCCGCAGGGCAAGGCGCGCATCCGCGTGCAGCTTTCGGCGGCGCACACGCCCGAGCAGATCGACCGGGCGATTGCGGCGTTCAGCAAGGTTGGGCGCGAGCTGGGAGTGATTGGGGCGTAGGACGTTGCTGCGGAGCGAATACCACGAAGGCACGAAAATTTTTGGAATCTTCTACCTTTGTGAAGGTATATGTGCATATAAATACGCACTACGCACTACGAGCTAAAACTGTAGTGCGTAGTGCGTAGGTATATTGCCCGGTAAAATCAGTAGCGCAGAAACATCGACGCCATGAAAATCAGGTAGGTAATCAGCCCGGCAAAGGCAGCCTGGTTTGCCAGCGGGCTCGTGCTATCGGCCCCGCGAAGAAAGCACGACGCCGCCAGAAACACCCACACGAGCGCGTGAAACCAGCGCACCACAAACAGGCGCAGCGCGCTCGCCCCGGCCACGCGATCGGCCGGCCACACC
>LJCR01001371.1 GCA_001399705.1 Kouleothrix aurantiaca | reverse complement strand
GCGGCATGCGCGTGGCGAACCACAGCAGCCAGCCCGCCACCGCTGGCTCGCATGTCCACTTCCCGCTGCCCATGCACGAGCTGGCGGCGCTTGAGCTGCGCGGCGTTCAGGTGATTGCCGACACCAGCAGCGACGCGCGTGTGGAAACGGTGCGCGCGACCCTGCACGATCATCATATTGAGGCGATGGTGCTGGCTCCACTGATCAACAACGGCCGCCGCATTGGCACAATCGTGCTCGATATCACCGGGCGCGCCCGGCAGTTCGCCAACGCCGAAACCAGCCTGCTCGAAACCGTGGCCAGCCTGCTGACGCAGGTGCTGGAAAACGCGCGCCTGTATCGCGAGGTGACGGAGGAGCGCAGCACGCTCGACGCGGTGCTCGGCGGCGCGGCCGACCCGATTCTGCTGATCGCGCCCGACGACCGGCTGCTGCTGGCTAATCGCGCCGCCTATGAGCGGCTGGGCCTGGGGGCGCACGCTGAACAGCAGCCAATTACCGCGCTGATCAAGCACGACGACCTGCTTCACGCCCTTATCAGCAAGCGCAACGGTAATGGCAATGGCAGCGGCAGCTATCCGCTCAACGAAGTGGTGCTGCCCGCCGGCGACACGTTCAACGTGAGCATCGCGCCCGTGCACGGCGCTGACAACGAGCTGATCGGGCGGGTGACAGTGCTGCAAGACATCACCGCGATCAAAGAGCTTGAGCGCCGCGAGCAGGAGCGCCTGCGCAGCATGTTCCGCCGCTACGTGTCGCCCCAGGTGGTCGAGGAAGTGCTGGCCGGCGGCGCGGACATTGCCGCACCAATCGAGCGCGACGTCGTCGTGATTTTTGCCGACATTCGCGGCTACACTGCCCTGACCGAGGGCCTGCCGCCGCGCGTGCTGGTCGAGCAGGTGCTGAATCGCTACTTCACGGCAATGACCGGGGCGCTCTACCGGCACGGCGGCACAATCGACAAATTCCTGGGCGATGGTCTGATCGGCGTATTCGGCAGCCCGATCGCGCGCGAAGACGATGTGGAGCGCGCGCTGCTCGCCGCTGTCGATCTGCAGCGCGCCTTCGCCGGCCTGCGCGAGCGCTGGATCACCGACCTCAAGCGTGAGATCGGCATGGGCATCGGCATCGCCTACGGGCGCGCGGTGGTCGGCAACATTGGCTCCGAGCAGCGCATGGACTACACGCTGATTGGCGATGTCGTCAACACCGCCAGCCGCCTGAACGGCATTGCGCACGCCGGGCAGATCATTGTTGCCAGCCAGCTGATTGATACGCTGCCGGGCGAGTGGGATGCGCCCTGGCCCATCCGCAAGAGCGACCGCGTCTATCTCAAGGGCAAGCAGGAGCCAGTGCAGATCTACGAGATCGAGTACGAAGTCAAGGAAACCGCGCATTAGTGCGCTTTCAACGCAGGGGTTAGGGGATAGGGTTTGGTGATTGCAATACAGAAACTCTTACCTGATTCCCGCCTTGCTTTCTTGCTAGTGCACTAGCGCCGCTGCTCTAGCCTTAGATTCGCAAACAGCCAGGCTTCAGCACTAAAGCACCTGCTCCGCAAGACATCCCCGGCCTCTCTCCACCTTTTTCCTGGTGTCTTGGTGGTTTTCAGATGTTCTCGCAAAAGAAAGACACCACGATGCGAATAGCAGCGCTCTACGATATTCATGGCAACCTGCCGGCGCTCGAAGCCGCGCTTGACGCGATTGCCCGCGCCGACGTTGATGCGCTTGTGGTCGGCGGGGATGTTGTGGCCGGCCCGATGCCCACCGAAACGCTGGCATGTCTGCGCGCGCTGCCGCTCCCGGTGCACTTCATTCGCGGCAACGCCGACCGCGAGGTGGCCGAGCGCCTGGCTGGCATCCCTGCCGGCC
>LJCR01000137.1 GCA_001399705.1 Kouleothrix aurantiaca | reverse complement strand
GGGTGGGAGGCAGATGCGCCCTCGCAACCGATTCGGTCGACAGGCCCGACAGGGCGTCTTGCGGTAGCGTCTTATGCGGCGCATATCCCGCCTGGTCTTGATATGCTCTTTGACCCACGTTACCGCGTCGGCCTGGACGTTGAGGAAGGCGTGCGCGGTGGACTGCACAGTGAAGGCTTCCTTCTTGCTGCCGGGATCGATCCCAACCGCGATCGGCTGCGTGTAGCCGTCCGTGCGGTCGGTCAACTGGATGTAGAACAGGCCGCGTGAGAAGCGCCTGAGTGCCCGGCCGCTGGCGATCAGGCGGTCGGCTTTGCGATTGGTCGTGGGCATCAGTCGCTTGCCGTTTGCGCTGATGACGGGGATGAATGGCTGCATGGAGATCCTCAAGTGTTTAACGTCTCTACAGACAGAACAACTGATCCCTTCGCCACTGGCCGACCGAGAGGATGGAGATTAGGGAGGCGTCCCCATCGTCGTTCGAGCTGCCACGCCCAGTCGGCTCAGTTGTTTGTCCCGCGGATTGCCCGTGGCGGCTAGTCAGGACTTACGTTGTGGGGTCGCGATTGGCTTTCGCTTGCCACACAAGCCCAGGTGCTTTAGCCCCTGGGTTCCTGACGTCAGGCTTATTGATTAGCTGCTGTATTGCATCCTGCCGCGCGGCTTTGGTTTCTGGTCGCCGCCTGCCGCCGCTTCCACCACGGTTTCGCACGACGAGCTGTCGCAATTCAAGTGACAGCTCCCTGATCTGCACTGCGGATGATGAGTTGCCAGCCCCCCGTCGCCGCTGCAAATGCGGTCGTGTATTCGTGCTCCGCAGTGGCGTCGACTGGTTCATCACAATACACCACGACCTGGCGCTGTTCCTGGTACACCGACGGCGAACGGGCCAACGCCAGATCGGGTGGTAGCGCGGCTAAAAGTGCCTGCATCTGGGCATTCGGATGCACCGTGACCGTCCAGCCGGTGCGTATGGCCACCTCGGCTAATTGCGTTGCATAGCGTTCTCGGTCCACTTCAGGTAGCGGAAACCGGATCACGAACGTCGCCGGCTGGTGCGGATGGACTCCAATCCGCGTTGCCGCCCCGTTCAGCACCGCGTGCGCTATCTGGCTGGCCACGAACTGCGTGAGGGGTTGGGCCGGCGGCTCCAGGGCTGCGCTGGTAAGATCAATGATCGCAGGTGCCGGGGACACGACCTGCGGCACTCGATCGACGGGTACGGCGTTGAGCTGTGCTGGCGGTGCATCCGATAGCGGGCCGTGCGCGATGGCAGGTGTCGATCCCCGACGAGGCGTGATGGCGATCATCTCGCCATCAGCCGGGCAGCGCACAGTGTCGCCTTGCATCCGCAGATGGTCGGCCAGCGCGGCGCGAGCGTCCGTATCTCCATGCACCAGGGCCACCTGCGCCGGACGCAGTGTGCGAACGTAGGCGGCAAGCTCGGCCTGGTCCGCGTGGGCGCTCAAGGCATAGGTTTCCACCTGGCACTGCACCGCTTGTCGAACGCCCCCGATGGTCAACGTGCCTTCTTGCCGTGCTGCCACGGCCAGCAGTTGGCGGCCCGGCGACTCTTCATCTTGATAGCCCGTTATCAGAATCGCGGCGTTGGGCTGTCCGACGAGGTGACGTGCATAGAAGGCGCTGGGACCGCCGGTCAGCATGCCACTGCTACTAATGATGCAGCAGGGTGGGCCATCGAGGATCGCCCAACGCTGATCAGGTGTCTCAACCGGCCGGATGCCGCGGAAGAAGAAGGGGTTGACGCCGCTGCGGATGCGGTGTTGAAGCGGCGGGGTGAGCGCCTCGGGTATCGTTGTGTAGACGTCGCAAACCTGGCGTATGAGTCCGTCGACCCAGACCGGGAAGCGCGGGACGAGATTCTTCTCCTGTGCCGTTCGCAAGATGATCATGATTTCTTGCGCGCGGCCGAGCGCGAAGGCAGGTATCAGACAATGTCGGCCGGCCTGGATATGACCGGCGACGGCGTGAGCCAGCCGGCGCTCCTCTTCCCGACGGTCAGGGTGCGTCCGTCCGCCGTAGGTGCTTTCCAAGATGAGCAGGTCAGGGTCGCGCTGCTTGGGGGAGGTGGCAGGAGGCACCGTGCGTTGCGGCGCGCAACTCAGGTCACCGCTTACTACCACGTAGCCCTCGGGTGTCTGCATGGCCAGGCTCATCGCGCCGGCGATATGACCCGCCGGAACGGTGGTCACCTTCAGGGACGGCAGACCGGGGAGGACGCGTGGGGTGCCGGTGGGTAGGGGGCGTAGCCGTCGCAAGGTTGCAGCGACCAGCGCATCGTCGAACAGCGGAACCTCCAATTCTTCGGCGGCGCGCCGCGCCATAATCCGCAGCGCGTCAGCAAACATCACACGCATTAGCGCGATTGTCGCGGGCGACGCGTAGATTGGGACAGTCGGAAATCGCTCGCGGAGGAGGGGCAGCGCACCGATATGATCGGCGTGCGCGTGAGTGATGAGGATGGCGGTGACATCTTTATCCGCTAAAAACGCCAGATCGGGGAGACGCTGATCGGGTGGGGCGCCGACCCGCACACCGGCATCGACAATGATCCAGCGCTCACCGAGCCGAAACGCGAGACAACTCGCGCCGACCCCAGCAGCCCCACCGAGGAAAACGCAATCGAACGCCACAGGCAAACCCTCCGCACGACACGCGAACGTGTGTCCTAATGAACCCAAGTATAGCATCAATGCACAGTGTTCATGTGCTGTCCGATACCCCACCGCGCACCGCTCCCGCTCTCAACTCTCGGTGGCGCGGTTCGCGGCGACCCCCGCGCAGGTATCCCTCGACATATCCGAAGAGACCGAACCAAACGACGCGATCTGTCGTTAAACTGCATACAGGTGTTGGCGAAGCGAGGCAGGACGCACAATGGAGTTCGAGCATGATGCCACGACCGCGCATCTGATTGCGCTGGCCCGACTCGGCAGTCCGGCGGGCGAGCAGGCGTGGAACGGGCTGCTCACACGCTATTAGGCGCCGGTCTATCGCCAGGTTCAAAGCTGCCGTCGCATTTGACGGCGAAGAAAGACTATGGTACAAAAAAGCGTTTTCACTACGCAAAGAACACCCCACTGCGGGTAGGAATGAATTGGTGCTATGACTGACTATATCGACCTGCAAAAGTTGCGCAGCATCGACAGTCTGCCTATCCGCGGAGTCGGGCCGGAGCATCTTGACCCTGAGAAGACCGCCGAGCACATCACACGTGCGGTGGAGCGGCGTCGTTATCGGGGTCCGGCTGGTGTTGAGGCGTTCTGGAAAAACACCGGATGCCTGGCAGAAGACGACAATGACCTCTGCGCTACGATCGCTGGGATCATGTGCTTTGGGAGGAATCCGCAGAGCGTGTTTCCTAATGCCATTATTTCGCTGGTTCACTATACTGGTAGTTACGTCCATTCCAATGAGGTATTGAACCGTGATCGCATTGACGGCACCATTTTCGACCAGGCATCCAGGGTGCAAGAGTATCTTTTCAACAATATGCGCAAAGGAATGAATCTGGAGAACCTGCACCGCGGCTCGCTAGAGCGCGAGGATGTCTACCAGTGGCCACTCCCGGCGGTTCGCGAGGCGCTCGTGAATCTCCTGGGCCACCGTGATTACACTCAGCGAGGTGTGGTGGCTGATGTGCTGATGTTCCCAACCCACATATTGATGACGAATCCTGGTGGTTTGCCGGCCGGGGTTACCGTGGATCGAATTGCCGAGGTCCACGAGTCGCGGAACCCAATCATTGCGGAGATTCTGCGCCAGGCTGGCCTCGGCGAGGAAGCTGGCCAGGGGGTGGACACAATTCTGCGTGAATACGAGCGGGCGCGGCTCCCGCGCCCCCAGTTCGAGGATCTAGATCACAAGTTTTTTCGGGTCACACTCGTGGGGCGAGCACCCGAAACATTCTACGAGGGTGGGGTTTACGCGAAACTGACCGATCGGCAGCGCCGCATCCTGGCTATTGTGCGCACCCTGGGTGGTCAAGCGACCGCACAGCAAATTACGGGACAGCTGAACACGACCGGTGACCCGATTCAGCATCGTCAGGTCAACCGTGAGACTACTCAGCTCATCGAGATCGGCCTGCTGCGGAGAGTTGGGGGCAGTCATCAAACACAGTACGAGTTGACCGAAAATACCCCCACGCAGGCTTCATTTTTTTCTCCAAACAGCTAATCCCTATACGGTATACGCGACGTTTGACTGGCGCACATAGCACGAAGACGATGTGGCACTACGGATGACGCGTGGTGTGGAATTCCTTCTCCACTCTTCACGACATACGCGACGCAGCGGTGACGGGCACGACGCGCAACACCCGCTCCGCTCTTTACGACATACGCGACGCAGCGGTGACGCGCACGACGCGCAACCTCTTCTACCAGCGCTTGCATTCTCAATCCCACACCTGTTTGTGAGCATCTGCGGCTCATTATCCCTCGCCAGCCCAATTCTTCGTCGAAGATAGGAAGGAGCCGAGTCGTGGTCAAGCACCATTCCACCTGTAGCCAGCCGGCGGCCTCCTGGAGTAGCTTGTCCTGATCGATACCATCCGAGAGAGATCCAAGCATCTACAAAGTGTAAACGACGATTCGCAGTGTCATTATAGTGACACCTCTCGCAGTGTCATTATAGTGACACCGCTACACTCCTCCAACCTCAGCATTTTCCGCGACTTGGGCAGAAAACCGAATACGCTTGTATCCTGGTCAACAGACTCAGAACATCTCAGTACGAGGTCATCTATTGGGATGCGGAGGTAGTCGGTGCGAGAAGTGACGGCTCTTCGCGACATGCGCGTCATGGTTATGACGCGAAGACCGGCAGCTCTTCACGTCATGCGCGACATGGACACGACGCGAAGATGTGGGCCATCAAGCAGCGCATTAGGATGCCATACTTAATGTAATAATCTGAGAATGACTCAGTCCAAAACCCATCGCAACCTCCTATGAAACCCCAACTGTGGCGGTCATGACGAGCATGTCGCTTAGCAAGGGAGAATTTGACGCGAAACAGAGGAGAAAGTGTCGCGTAGCACTCTTGTTCATGTCGCGCATCCTTGCTAGGATAGAAGCACTGAATTGTTTGTCTGCGACACCTGTACGGAGGTGCCGCGATGACTTTGGCGCAGCAGAATAACCACTGTGATCGCATCCAACACCTGTTCGAGGTGAGTACACTGAGGCCGGTTTCGGTCGCTCAGTACGCCCTCCAACGGCGAAGCGCCGCATCGTCGCGGCGCCGCATCCGTTCGGAGTAATCCAAAGCTCGTGGGGTCTCAGACCACTCGATAATGCCTGCCAAGCTCTCTCGAATGGTCTGTTCCAGCCCCGTCGCCTAGCCTTCGATTGGAAGGATCGGTGCTGTGTTGTTGCACAGCCCTCCGCCAAGAAAGGTCGGCTTTGAGTTGCTCCGATTATAGTATCCGCCCAAGTCCGATGTCAATACTCGGACATAGATGCGCTGCCGCCTACCACGTAGTAGCGCGAGGAGTAATCGGAGATGCTGGCCCACACAGCGCCGGCGGCAGATCGACCGCCCGCGCCATTTCACGCCGCGCCATCACATCCCAGCAACTACTGTCCTGTTCCACAGCGGCTGATCACCGACGTCCACGACAATCCGCTGGCAATTAGCCTGTACGCCCTGCTTGGCCGCCTGTACTTCGTCGTCCAGGAGCCCATCCCGCTCTCTGTTCCCGATGTCCTCCGCTACGACCCAACACTCTCGCGCGGCGCGGTCATCCGCGCATTGAAGCGGCTTGTGGATGGCGGCTGGCTGCTCGTGACCACGCGGCGCGGTCATAAAACGCGCTATGCGCCGACGTGGGGGCGCATCAAAGGGATTTCGCAGCCCTGGCATATCGGGCAACCGTGTATGGGTCGCCCCCGCCATGTTGACCGCCTGCCGCTCGACCGCTCGCTTCTCGATATTTGCATGGGCAAAATCACACCGCATCCCACCGAGACGGCCCCGATTACTCGTTACATAACGACGCCGGCGCTGTCCCTGGCCGATATTGGCTGCTATGCGCTCACCCTGGCGGGTCTTCCTCACGAGACTCCCGCGCTTCGCTGGCTCGGCCTCGTCCGCGACGGGCAGGCCCGCCCGCTCCCGAGCGACGCACGCCTGCTGGCGATCATCTCACAGCGCCCCCTGACACTCGATGAGTCCGAGGAGCTGCGCGACACGGAGCTGACGACGAGCGGGGCGCGCAAGCTCGGGATGGTATCGATGCCAGCTCAGAACGACGAGAGCGGCCGCGCGCAGCCGCTTTTTTTTGTCCCACCGGGGATGATCGGATCGATGATCGGTGCGATGATCGGTGCCATGATCGGTTCGCCCGAGGAGGTTCCAGCCGAACCAATCGCAGCAGCATCGCCCCAAACCCGATCAGATGTGCGACTCACAGGGATCACATG
>LJCR01001369.1 GCA_001399705.1 Kouleothrix aurantiaca | reverse complement strand
GTGGAAGGCGAGGTCGTGCTTTCCGATCCGCCCACGCGCCTGGTGCACACCTACCACTCGCTCTGGCCGCCAATGAACGAAGATGCGCCCACCAAAGTGACCTGGGAACTCGAGCCGCTGCCTGGCGGCGTCACCAAAGTCACGGTGCTGCACGAAGATTTCCAGGCCGAAACGGCCACCTACAAAGGCATGCAGAGCGGCGGCTGGCCCTGGATTCTCAGTAACATGAAGACTTTGCTGGAAACCGGCGAGCCGATGCCACAAGGCTATTAGCAGAAGGAGCTTCCGATGAGCCAGACCAAGAGCAAGAGCGCGCAGTCATTCACCGCCGAAGAGCGCGCCGCGATGAAAGAGCGCGCCAAAGAGCTCAAAGCCGAAGAGCGCGAGAACAAAAACCGGGCCGAGGGTGAACGCGATGTGCTGGAGAAGATCGCCGAGCTGCCGGAACCCGAGCGCACAATGGCCGGCCAGCTGCACGAACTGATCAAGGCCAGCGCGCCGGTGCTCGTGCCGAAAACATGGTATGGCATGCCTGCCTACGCCAAGGACGGCAAGATCGTTTGTTTCTTCCAGAGCGCGCAAAAGTTCAACACCCGCTACGCCACGCTTGGCTTCAGCGACGAAGCGCGCATCGACCAGGGTGGCATGTGGCCCACAGCGTATGCGCTGACGCAGTTGACGCCCGCCGAAGAAGAAACAATTCGCGCGCTTGTAAAACGAGCCGTCAGCTAAGCACCACCCCGCATCTTCTACACGCGTTTCACTCTGCGAATAGTTCGTTGGTAGCCGCATGTGCTGGCTGCCTGTATTAAATGCGCCCAACGCTGGCGCGCAATTGAGCGGGCGAGCGATCACCCGCACTGAGGAGGTGCCCAATGAACCAGGGTATCAAAGTCGTCGTGTATCCCGTCGCCGATCTGGCCCAGGCCAAGGAAACATTCAAAACATTTCTGGGCGTCGAGCCGTACGCCGATTCGCCCTACTATGTCGGCTTCAAGGTTGGCGACATGGATATTGGCCTCGACCCGAACGGCCACAAAGCGGGCATGACCGCCTACTACGCCGTCGACAATATCAGGCAGAACCTGCAAACCCTGCTGGATTCCGGCGCGGAGCTGGTGCAGGATATTCGCGACATTGGCGGCGGTGGGCTGATTGCATCGGTGCGCGACGCAGCCGGCAATATCATCGGGCTGCGCCAGTTCGCGTAAACGCCCGGCAAAAATACTCTATGATTGGTAGTATGTATGCTTTTCCCCGCTCGGCTCGGAACAGCGTACATACTGCTGACAAACAATGCAGCGCGTAGGAGGTACCCAATGAGCTGGAACGCCCTGGAAACAGCAGATCCTGATCTGGCGGCCTTTGGCCTCGAACGATTTAGCAGCGGCGTGGCCTACCTTGCGACGATTCGCAGCGATGGTGGGCCGCGCGTTCACCCGGTGACGCCCATCATTGGGGAAGGCCGCCTGTTCCTGTTTATGGAGCCAAGCTCGCCCAAAGGCCACGACCTCCAGCGCGATGGGCGCTACGCCATGCATGCTGCGGTAAAGGATTCGAGCGGCGGCGGTGGCGAGTTCTTCATTTCCGGGCGTGCGCGGCTGCTGGACGACCCCGCACTGCGTCAGGTCGCGGCGCGCGCCGCAAGCTACGCGCCAGCCGAGCGCTACGTTCTGTTCGAGCTGGATCTTGAGCACGCCAGCTCAACAATCTACCAGGAGAGCAACACGGTTCGCAGGCGCTGGAGAATCACTTCTGAGTGAGCGCCACGCAGGAAGGCTCGCGTTTGTGTGCCGTCGCGCTCGGGTAGGGTCGAGCGCGCATCGTGAAGCGTATTGCAACACGATTCGAGGCCTGCACGCCCAGGGCAAAAT
>LJCR01001367.1 GCA_001399705.1 Kouleothrix aurantiaca | reverse complement strand
GCGCGACCAGCCGTTCTGCACGGGCGAGCGCACGGTCGAGGGCTTCTACCGCGTGCGCGCCGGCCTCGACCAGGCGATTGCGCGCGGCCTGGCCTACGCGCCGATTGCCGACCTGGTGTGGTGCGAAACGTCCGAGCCAAACCTCGATGAGGCCAGGCGCTTTGCCGACGCCATCCATAAGGAATTTCCCGGCAAGCTGCTGGCCTACAACTGCTCGCCGTCGTTCAACTGGAAGAAGAAGCTCGACGACACCACGATCGCGAAGTTTCAGCGCGAGCTTGGAGCGATGGGCTACAAGTTCCAGTTCGTGACGCTGGCCGGCTTCCACGCGCTGAACTTCAGCCTGTTCGAGCTGGCGCGCGGCTACAAGGATCGCGGCATGGCGGCCTACTCCGAGCTTCAGCAGGCCGAGTTTGCGGGCGAGCAGTACGGCTACACCGCCACCAAGCACCAGCGCGAGGTCGGCACCGGCTACTTCGACGAAGTTGCCCAGGTGATTGCGGGCGGCGCCGCCTCGACCACAGCGCTGAGCGGCTCGACCGAGGAAGAACAGTTCCACTAGTACGCAGGGCCATTCTGCCGGGCGGCGCGCGCAGCGGGAGCACGCCGCCCGCGAATTGCCAGAAACGCTTCAGATTTGCAACGCGGGGGTTCGGGGGCGGCGTGCCGCCCCCGAAATTTCTCTTTTAAACTCCACTCGGCCACGGCTGTGGCCGAGTGGAGTTTAAAAAAGAAGCATAGAGGGCCTGCGGCCTTCTATACCACCCGTAGGGAGCCTCCCGCGTAGCGCCAGCATTGACAGGAAGGCGCGAGTCGCGTATGCTGGCATCGTTCTCAGCAAGGGCCGGCGAGCGCATCCACGATCACCCGATCGCGCGTGCCGCCGCGCACCATCTGTTCGCCTGGTGCCACAATGTTTTCACGCCTCTGGGGCCTGCCCACAGCCACAACCAGCGCCATGATGCAGTCGCTCCAGCACGAATTGGAACGGATGCAGGATCGTTTTGGCGCAATCTACAAGCTGCTGCTCCACGCCGACCCGCAGCGCGTCGCCCAGACCCCTGCCGACGAAGTGTATACCGAGGGCAAATTGCGCCTCTTGCGCTACCGCCCTGCCGTCGAGCACCCCGCGCCCGTGCCGCTGCTGATCGTGCCCTCGCTGATCAATCGCTACTACCTGCTCGATCTTGTCCCTGGCCGCAGCCTGGTCGAATATCTCGTCGGGCGCGGCCTGGACGTGTTTCTGATCGACTGGGGCACGCCCGGCCCGGAAGACCGCAGCACCACATTCGACCAGTACATCACCGGGTCGCTGCGCCGCGCCACCCAGCGCGTGCGTGCGATCAGCGGGCAGGATCGCATCAGCATGCTGGGCTACAGCATGGGCGGGACCTTCACTGCGATTTTTGCCACGCTGTATGGCCGCTATGTCGCCAACCTCGTGCAGCTCGCCGCGCCGATCGACTTCCACGACGACGGCATTATGTCGCAGTGGACGCGCAAGGATCGCTTTAATGTCGATCTGGTGGTCGATACGCTGGGCGCGATGCCCGCCGCGCTGATGCAGGCGAGCTTCCGCATGCTCAAGCCAACCTATCAGATCGCGCAGCAGATCGCGCTGGCCGACCAGTTTGGCGATACCGAGGCCGCGCAGGATTTCCTGGCGCTCCAGTTCTGGCTCGACGATAACATCCCGTTTCTGGGCGAAGCCTACCGCACCTACATCAAAGAGTGCTACCAGGAAAATCACCTGGTGCAGGGCAAGCTCGTGGTCGGCGGGCGGCGGGTCGATCTCAGCCAGATCGAAGCGCCGCTGCTCACGGTTGTCGCCACGCGCGATATGATCTGCCCGCCGCAATCGTCAAAAGTGTTGAA
>LJCR01001368.1 GCA_001399705.1 Kouleothrix aurantiaca | reverse complement strand
GCGGCCAGGCGCTCGTGGAGCACATACGCGCCCGAGAGCGTCAGCTCGCGATCCCAGAAGGCCAGCTCGTCATCGGCCCCGCGCAGCGGGCGGCGGCGCTCGCGCCAGGCGCGCAGCAGGCTGTTGCGCTGCTGCACCACTTTGTTGTAGTGCGAGAGCGTGCGCACATAGCGGCCATTGAGCTGCGAAAGCGTGACATCCAGGTAGCGCCGGCGCTCGGATGGCGCGCCCGTCACCAGCGCAAGGTCAGCCGGCGTGAACAGCACCACGCGCAGGTTCCCCACCAGATCGAGCGCGCGCACGGCCTTGCGGTCGATCCGCACGGTTTTCAGCGATGCGGCGGTGAGCTGGCCCTCGTCGTCGGCGCGGCGCTGCACGACCACCTCAAGCCGCACCTTGCCGTCGGTGCGCTTCACGTCGCACAGCAGGCGCGCAAAGGGTGGCGTGCCAATATCGCCCTGCGCGTCCCAGCGCACCAGCTCACGATCCGCGCCCGCGCGCGGCGAGCGCGTGGTGGCGAGGTAGAACAGCGCTTCGAGAATGGTGGTTTTGCCGGCGGCGTTTGGCCCGTAGAACAGCGTCGTGCCCGGCTCCAGCGCCAGGTCGAGCCGGTCGTACGAGCGGAAATCGCGCAGGCTGACACTTGTGACATGCATAGTATTGAGCAGTCCGGGGTCAGAAATCAGAAGTCGCGGAGTGAAGCGATGGAGTGAGCCACAGCCAGGGATGCGAGGTCAACTTCTGTTCGTCTTCTACATCCGCTCCAGCGGGAGTGCGCGCAGGGCTTGCAAGGTGCCGCAGCCGCTGCAGAACATCGCCACGCGCAGCTCATCGATATACGCCTGCAAGCCGGCAATCACGGCTTCGGTGTTGCCGGTGTTGGCGGGTTCCAGCGCGGGCTTGGCCGTTGCGCCCAGGTCGGCGCCCAGCGCAATCGCTTTTGCAATATCCACGCCGCTGCGCACGCCGCCGCTGCCGATCAGCGGCACGTCGGGCAGGGCCGCGCGCACCTGCCGGATGGCCTCAGTGGTGGGCAGGCCCCAGCCGGCGAACGCGCCCGCCACGCGCCCGCCCTGCGCGGTGGTATGGCGAAAGCGTTCGACCTCGCTCCAGCTTGTGCCGCCCGCGCCGGCCACGTCGATGCCCCACACGCCCGCTTCCACCAGCCGCTTCGCGGCGGCGGCGCTGATGCCGTTGCCAACTTCTTTTGCGATCACCGGCACGGGCAGCGCGCGACAGACCTGCGCGATTTTGCCGAGCAGCCCTTTGAAATTGGTGTTACCCTCGGGCTGAACGGCTTCTTGCAGCGGGTTGAAGTGCAGGATCAGCGCGTCGGCCTCGATCATCTCAACCGCGCGCCGGCACTCATCCACGCCATAGCCGTAGTTGAGCTGCACCGCGCCAAGGTTCGCCAGCAGCGGGATGCTGGGCGCAACTTTGCGCACCTGGTAGGTGTATGCCAGCCGTTCGTCGCGAATGGCCGAGCGCTGCGAGCCAACGCCGAGCGCCAGGCCAAGCGTCTGCGCGGCTTCGGCCAGCGCGAGGTTGATACGGGCGACATCATGCGCGCCGCCGGTCATCGAGCTGATCAGCAGCGGGGCGCGCATGGTCTTGCCAAGAAAGGTTGTGCAGGTATCGATCTCGGCCAGGTCGAGGTCGGGCAGGGCATCGTGCGGCAGGCGGTAGGCCGCGAAGCCGGTGTACACGCCCTTGGCGGCAACATCCTCGCCCAGCACAATGCGGACATGGTCGAGCTTGCGGCTACTGGTTGGGTCGTTTTCTATCATGGGTGTTCTTAGTGCAATTCCAAGTGAGGTTGCAGGGCGTGAAAGGCCTCGTGGTGCATGGCAATCCCCAACCCCTATTCCCCAACCC
>LJCR01001366.1 GCA_001399705.1 Kouleothrix aurantiaca | reverse complement strand
CTGATCACATTTGTCGGCTTGCTCCAGGATCTTGAGTATTTGTTCTGCACTGTAGGTTGGCATTTTCATAGCTCCTCCTTACGGAGATCCTATCATACCAACTTGGCAGTTTTATGGGCTCACTACACCGTCGACCTGAAAGTATTGGGTGCCATAGTCATTCGTAACACTGTTGCCCAACAAAAGCCATCGAGCGGAATTAGAAGGATCTGCCGCTATCCAGAACCAGAACTTACCACCCGGAAGACCATTGTTCTTAAGAGTCCAGGTCGCGGTAGTGGTGGTATAGTGCCAGACTCCGCCAGGAGACGCACCCCAAGTCGGGATGAGGAGCTGTGGCCCAGTTGGAGCTGTTTGCGTTAGCGGACTGGCTTGAATCTGCGCGGGGCCGAGCAGGGTGCCCGCAAACATTAACAGAAGAATGAGGCCGAGGACACGAGAGCGATACTGAAGCATGGATGAGCGTCCTTTCATTAATGATCGCTGTATAGTGATTGCGCTGATTCATCCTGAAGAACCGTTTGCGAAAAACTAAACAACTGTGCCAACTGTTCCAGTGATGGAGACTACTACCAGACATGAGACGATTGATGCCGGTCTTCCTTGTTGATGTAGGACTGAAGCTTCGACCCTCATGGATGATGCACGGGGCGCGCAGTACACGATAGTGCGCTAAGAGCTGCTTCATTGAACCTCATCGCAGAGGGTACCGCGGCAACAGAGCCTGCGGCACGGAATACTCCATTCTAGGAACGACTCAGTATAACGAGGGCGAATTACCTAATCATTACCATGTTTGGAGATTGAGTTTGTGAAATATTTCGATAGCGTTGTAAATTACAAAAATGTTCGCAACAGGCCTACATGTCCCTTCACCTTACGCCGCGTCGCGGAGCGAGGCTTTGATCTCGGAGAGCAGGTCAACAATCTGGCGCTCCTTCTGGAGCACACTGTCAGCGATCTGAAGCGGCGACCGCGGCGCCGCGCCGATCGCGCGGTGCGGGTTCTTGCGGTCGAGGCTGTAGCCATCGGCCGCGATCTCGGCGAACAGGACGCGCCAGGCGCGCGTATGTTCCGCACGGGCGTGCCACCAGGCCAGGCAGTTGGCCAACGCCGCGTCGCCGACCGGGTTGGTCTTCGTATAGCGCTGCCTGCCGGGCGGCGGCGGCAGCTCGTAAAACCACACATCCCGGGTCGGGCCCGCGGCGTCGAAGAACAGGATGTTGGCCGGGACGTCCGAATATGGCGCAAACATCCCGGACGGCAGCCGCACAATCGTATGGAGATTGTAGGTCGTCAGCAAATACTCGCGCACGCGAGCGGCCGCCCCGCCGGCGAACAGCGTGCCGTTGAGCACAACCACGCCGGCGCGCCCGCCCGGTCGCCGCAACTTGCGCGCCAGGAGCTGGAGCAGCAGCAGCGCCGTATCACTCGTCGCGGCACCGCCCTCCGGTGCGCCAAGCCCGCTCACGTCCTCCTGGCCGCCAAACGGCGGGTTGGTGAGCAGTACATCCGCCATTTCAGGCGCGCTCGCGCCACGCAGCGCGTTGCCGTAGGCAAGCCGCGGCGCCGCGAGCCCGTGCAGCATCAGATTCAAGCTGCTGATCAGCAGCGGCAGCGCCTTGGCGTCGCCGCCGCGGATGCCGCGCGTCTGAAGCGCCAGATAATCCTCCGGTGTTTGGCACTGCCGGGCAGGTGCGTGTAGGCTTCGACCAGAAAACCGCCGCTTCCGGCTGCGACATCCTCCACCACCTCGCCCGGACGTGGGTTCAGGGCGGCCACCATAAAGCGCACGATCGGGCGCGGGGTGTAGAATTCGCCCGCCGACCCCGACTCGCCGTGCATCTCCTTGAGCAGCGCCTCGTACAGATGGCAG
>LJCR01001364.1 GCA_001399705.1 Kouleothrix aurantiaca | reverse complement strand
CAGCGGCCCTGCGGCCTGAGCAAACCCTTACTTGGAAAGGCTACGCAGTGTCGCCCGGCACCGGCATACCCATCAGTCGCATCTCGTGCGACAGCATCTGCGTCAGCCCCTCCTTGAGCGGGCGCGGGTTGTAGCCCAGCTCGCGGCGCGCCTTCGCATTATCGCCGATGTAGGTCACGCCTGCGTTGATGCGCAGAAACTCGGCGCTGTAGTCTGCCGGCACCGGCACCGCGCGCTCGACCACGCCCATGATCGCGGCCATCGCCTTGAGCGCGCCCGGCCCCATGCGCAGGCGCGGCGCTGGCACGCCGGTGATCTGCTCGGCAAGCTGCATGGCATCCTCGAAGGTTGCTGTGGGGCCAGCGATAATATAGCTTTCGCCCGGGCGGCCGCGCTCCATCGCCAGGATGTGCCCGCGCGCAATGTCGTCGACATGCGCCCAGGAGAAGGCGGTCTGGCGCGGGATCATGGGCAGCTTGCGCTGAAGATACTGAATGAAGCTCGTGCGAACATTGCTGGTATCGCCGGGGCCGTAGACCAGCCCGGGCATGACGATCACCAATGGCAGCCCCTGCGCGATGAGCTGATCGGCGATCTGGTGCGCCGCCGCCTTGGTGCGGTCGTACTCGCTCAGGTGCGGCCCGCTGTAGTGGTAGCTTTCGTCCACCAGCTTGCCGTGCGTGTCCGAGTTGATCGCCAGGGTGCTGGTGTAGACGATCTTGGGAATACCGAGTTCGCGCGCCACTTCGAGCACATTGCGCGTGCCTTCGATGTTGATCTGCTGGCCGGCCTGTTTGTCGCGCCCGCCGAGCTTGTACCAGCCAGCGATGTGGAACACGCCGTCGGCGCCGCGCATGGGCTCGCGCATGCTTTCCTTGTCCGTCACGTCGCCCTTGTGCATGGCAACACCAAGCCGTGCGAGGTCGTGCGCCTTCTCGGGGCTGCGCACCACCGCTGTAACCTGGTGGCCTGCCTCAACCAGCTGCTGCGCCACGCGCCCGCCAATAAAGCCCGTCGCGCCCGTCAGAAAATAGTGCATCGCATCCCTCCGCTCGCGCCCTGCTTCCGCGCACAATCCTACGAGCGCAGGTGCCGCTTGTCAAGCTGCTTGGTGCCTGCGCGGCAGGCGTTATTTTCGCGCTGAGGCGAGCTGTTTCGCCTGCGCGGCGAGTGTTATTTTCGCGCTGAGGTGAGCTGTTTCGCCTGCGCGGCGAGCGGCAGGGGCTATGCCGCCCCTGCACCCGCACCAGGGACTGCGTCCCTGGACCCGCAATGAGTGTGTTTGGCATGCGAGACGTGAGTATGTCATGCCTCCGTTGTGGATGGGAGCAGGCATCAATTGAATACTGCTGTACCAGCTTCTTGTGCTGCCTTTTCATTCGTCGTTTGATGCAAGCGTGGAGCATAACGGAGGCATGACCGCACCATTTTGAGTTTGATACCGACATCAAATTTGGGGTTCGGGGCGATAGCCCCGACGCCGGGTGCTGGGGCGGCGCGAGCCCCAGCGGCCTTGCGGCCTGAGCATACTGGCTTAAAGACTGTACTGATTTGGGGTTCGGGGCAAGGCCCCGACGCCGGGTGCAGGGGCGGCGTAGCCCATATGCATCAAGCTTGTAGCGGGTCGGCTGCCAAAGCAAGCAAGCGTTGATAGGTGTTTGGATGCGTTTTTCGACTATTCATACGAGCGGTGCGCCGCAAAACCTGCTGGATGCTTGTCAGCACCTCGCTGAGCCGCTCACACTGCCCACGTGCGCTCGCCAAGTCCGCCGCGTGCTCGCGCACCACCTGCGCCGCCTTGACCAGACTGCGCTCCGGGTACTGCCAGCAGCCCAGGATCAACGCCCAATGCTGCACCACCATCGCCAGCAACTTCG
>LJCR01001365.1 GCA_001399705.1 Kouleothrix aurantiaca | reverse complement strand
GATGTCGGCGTAGCCCTCCAGCATCGGCGCGTCGACGGTGCCGCACTCGCCGCGGTGCACTTCCTGGGCTTCCGCGACTCGGGCATGCCCGGAACTGCCGACAACCAGCACCCGAATGCCTTCATCCAGGCGCCGCTGGAGCGCGTGGCCGGCCAGCTTGCCGCGCTCATCCGCGCGCTGCGCCCGCAGGTCGTGCTGACGTTTAACTCCTACGGCGGCTACGGCCACCCCGACCACATTCATATTCACTATGCCACGCGCGCGGCCTTTGCCGCCGCCGGCGACCCGCGTCGCTACCCCGAGCAGATCGCCGCCGGGCTGGAGCCCTGGCAGCCGCAGAAGCTCTACTACCCCACTTTCAGCACGCGCTTTGTGCGCACGGCGGTAACGGCCATGCGCCTGGCCCGCCGCGACCCGCGCCGCTTCGGGCGCAACAACGACGTCGACATGGTTCGGATCATCGAGGAAACCACGCCGATCACGACCACGGTGGCGTGCGGCGGGTACCTGGAGGCGAACCTCGAGGCGCGCGCCTGCCACCGCAGCCAGGGCGGCGGCGTGCCGTTCGGCGGGCGCGTGCCACGCCCGCTGCTGCGGCGCATGTTTGGTTCCGAAAGCTTTACGCGCGTGGTGCCGGCCTGGGACGGCGGCCCGCTTGAGCGCGACCTGTTTGCAGGGACGATAGCATAGGAGGCAGCCATGCTTGAGATCGACACCAACACCGAGTGGGGGGCGCGCGTTGCGCGGCGGCTGCGCGACGAGACGATGATCTGGCTGACGACGGTAAGCGCCAGCGGCGCGCCACAGCCCAGCGCGGTCTGGTTTCTGTGGTATGAAGGGAATGTCCTGATCTACAGCAAGCCCGATATGCCCAAGCTGCGCAATATTGCCAGCAACCCAGCCGTGGCGCTGCATTTCGACGGCAATGGGCGCGGCGGCGACCTTGTTGTGATCAGCGGCAAGGCTGAGCTTGGCCCGCAGACGCCGCCCGCCGACGAGATGCCGGCCTATGTCGAGAAATACGCGCCGAACATCGCGCGGAATGGCTGGACGGCGGCGCAGTTTGCGCAGATGTACTCGGTGGCGCTGTGGGTCACGCCGCTCCGTGTGCGCGGGCATTAGAAGGGCGAACGACGAAGGACGAACGACGAAATGCTCCCCGCCGCCGTTCGTTCTTCGTGCGAAAGCCCAGGCAGCTGAGCTAGCGCCAGACCCCATCCCTGCATTCACCACTAAATGCAGCCGAACGAAGATCCAATCCCTCACTTCTTGCGCATAGTTTGTACTCCACCACAACACCCCGCCATCACAACATGGTTCTGGCTTGCCCAACGGCGCAAGAAAGTGAGAGAGAGTGACAGGACTACAGCGCATTGCGCTTATTTGCGCACTTGCTATTATCACGGTGGGCGTTGGCATCAGCGTTGCTGCCATATCGTCGCCGTCGGCAAATATCGGCCGCCTGCCCGGCATACCAGCCCCAACCACGGCCGCTACTGCACAATCAAACGCCGCGCCACAGCCCGCAGCAGCGAACACGCTTCCAAGCGCTGCGCCAGCGAGCGGGGCGGCACTGCCTGCCACAAACGCTGATGCCACGGCGGCAGCGACTACCAGCCCACCAGATGCCGAGAAGGACAGCGCGGCCTCGCTGGCGGCGCGCGTGGCCCAAGCGCTCGATGACTTACACTCGGGCGAGCTTTCTGCAACGCTCGACTACGGACAAGGTGATGGCTCGCTATCGCAGGTGCGCTTCGACCTGGGCGATGGGCAGAGCCCGGCCAGCTTTGCGCAGAACACCACCTACGCGGGCGTAAAAGGCCGCCGAAGCGACCAGCGCATTACTGTTGGCGCGCAAACGTGGCAGCGCGTGTCCG
>LJCR01001363.1 GCA_001399705.1 Kouleothrix aurantiaca | reverse complement strand
GGCCATACATGATCTGCGCCGAGTCGCCGGTGAAGGGCAGCTGCCCGGTCAGCATCTCGTAGAGCATCACGCCGAAGGCATACACGTCGGCGCGGGCGTCGGTGGGCTGGCCGCTGAACTGCTCGGGCGCCATATACGCCAGCGTGCCCATCACCGCGCCGGTGGCGGTGAGCTGGGCGGCACTGTTCGGCTGCACCGGCCGCGCCAGCCCGAAATCGGCCAGCACCGGGCTGCCATCGGCGCGCAGCAGCACATTGGCGGGCTTGAGGTCGCGGTGCACGAGTCCCTGCGCGTGGGCATATTCCAGCGCGTCGGCCAGCGGCGCGGCCAGGGCCAGCGCGTCGGCCAGTGGCAGCGGGCCGGATTGCAGGCGCGCGGCCAGGCTGCCAGCGGGCAGCAGTTCCATCACAATATAGGGCTGGCCATCCTGCACGTCGACATCGAAAATATTGACGATGCCGGGGTGCGACAGGCCGGCCACCACCTGTGCCTCGCGCAGAAAGCGCGGCCCGGCCTGCGGGTCGGCGGCCATGCTGGCCTGCATGACCTTCACAGCGACGGGCTGGCTGAGCACCGGGTGGAACGAGCGGTAGACCGCGCCCATGCCGCCCTGGCCGAGTAGCTCAAGGAGCTGGTATTTGCCAAGTTGCTGCATTGTTACTCGCCAATCACGCGTAGTTGCTGTTCGAGGTAGCCGAGCTTGTCGGGGTTGCGCACGATATGCATGCCCAGAATGCACCCATCGACAATCGTGAAGGTGGTGGCGCTGACTATTGTGTCATCGCTAAACAGAACGATCGCCGGGCCGCCATTTAGCTCCAGCAGGCTGGCGCGAATGGTGCCGGCCTTTTGCAGCGTGCCAAACAGCAGGCGAATGACGTTTTCGCGCCCATAGATCGGGTTGCGCGCCGCCGAGACCTTGCCGCCGCCATCCGACCAGGTGGTCACGTCCTGTGCCAGCACGTCGGCCAGCGCACACGGCGGCGCGTGGTGGCCCGCCCAGAGCTGCGTGAATAGGGTGGTTGTGTCGCCAAGCGGCATTCCATTCGGCGCCGACTTGAAGCCATACAGTGTAAACGCCCGCCGCTCGCTGTCGCGCAGAAACAGGCAGTAGCGCATCTCCTTTTCCGCCGGCGAGCCGCAATCGACCCACAGGTTCAACACGCCCCGCTCTACACGCAGCTCAGTATCAAGCTCGGCGTCGGGTTCTTTCTCATTCACAAGCGCCGCCAGATTGGGGATACTGACTTTTCCGCTCACCACCGCGCCATGCTCCGGGTTGGCCAGAAACGCCGCCAGGTCGGGGATGCGCACCTTCAAGCGCATTTCCAGCTCGGTGCCAGCCGCGCGGCCGGCCCGGTAGGCTTGGGCAAATGGCTGCGCGCCCCGCATCACAAAGCCGCGCATGCACTCGGCAAAGCGGATCTGCGTTGGCAGGGCGGGCGGCTGGCGATCAAACTTCACCGTCCGCCCAAGCATCGGTTTCAGCCGTCCTTTGCGATGGTTGGCAATCACGCGGTCGGCAAAGCGGTGCGCCACCGCCGCAATTGTCAGCGCGGGGTTGGGGCCAACCGGGCCAGGCATCACCGAGCCATCGGCAATAAAGAAGCCCGGGTAGTGAAACACTTCGCCCCACGCATCAACGACGCCCTGCTCGGGCGAGCGCGCCATTGCACAGCCGCCCAGCGGGTGCACGGTGATCGAGCGCTTCAGGCGGCGGTGCAGGCTATCGTGGAAGGTCGCGCCGACGGCGGCGGCCAGTTCTTCCCCCGCCGCGCTGGCCTGCTCGAAAAAGCGCGACGAGCGCTTCATGCGCCAGTCGAGGTTGAGCTTGGGCCGGCGACGGCCAAGCAGCCGCACCCGGCCGTCGGGCGTATC
>LJCR01001361.1 GCA_001399705.1 Kouleothrix aurantiaca | reverse complement strand
GCTTACGCGCCTGGGCAGCGGCGCAATCACCAACCGCGAAGTGTTCGAGAGCATGGGCCACGGCGCGCTGGTGCTGCGCGCAACGCCCGAGGCGCAGCCGTTTCTTGCCGTGACCGGGCCGCGGCGCGCAGCATTGCGCGGCTCGGCGCTTGGGCCCTACTTCGCGGTGCCGCACGGCGACATGATGCTGGCCGGCTGCTACGGCCTGCTGCGCGCATACGCGGCCAACGTGCCCGCCTCGGCCGACGCGATCACGGCGGCGCTGGTGGTGTAGCACGATTTGAAGTTTGCCGCCCGGCCACTGACGGCCAGCGTAGTCGGTCGTCGGCGGTCGGTTGTCGGCCAGCGCCGTTAGTGCCCGTTCACCTCGGAGCTGTGGCCAGGGAACAGGCTCGCGGTCGGGTCGACATACGCTTTGGCGCTGTTCACCGCAATCGCGGCCTGCCCGAAATTCACCGCGATCAGATCGAGCTTGGCTGGCGCGCCGGCAATATCGCCCGCCGCGAACACGCCGGGCAAGTTCGTTTCGAAGTGCGGGCCAACCTTGATTGCGCGGCCTTTGCCTTCCATCTCCAGGCCCCACGTTTTGATCGGGCCGCTGTTGGCCTTGAAGCCAAGAAACACCAGCACGCTATCGACCGGCAGGGTTTGCTCGGCTTGGGTGCGGTTGTCGAAGATCGTCGCGGCGGTGATGTGCCCGTTGCCATGAAGCTGCTTCAGCTCGTGGAACGTGCGGATATCGACGGTCGAATCACGCAGCTCGGCCACACTCTGCTCGTGCGCGCGGAACTGGTCGCGCCGGTGGATGAGCGTGACGTGGCGCGCTTCGTCCTTCAGGTTCAGCGCCCAGTCAACCGCGCTGTCGCCGCCGCCGACGATCAGCACATTCTGCTGCTGAAACGCGCGCTTGGCCTTCACAAAATAGTATACGCCGCGATCCTCGAAGCGCTCGGCATCCACGTTTGGCAGGCGATTGGGCGCAAACGCGCCAACGCCCGCGCTGATCAGCACCGAGCGCGTGCGGTAAAAACCCTTGTTGGTTTTGAGAATAATCTTGCGCTCGCCCAGCACCCGCAGGTCGAGCACCTGCTCGCCCAGGCGCACATCCGGCTCGAAGCGGCGCGCCTGCGCCACCAGCTGGCTCACCAGGTCGCGCCCAAGAATTTTGGGGAATCCCGGCACGTCGTAGATATATTTCTCGGGGTAGAGCGCCGCGACCTGGCCGCCGACCTCGGGCAGCGCGTCGAGCACCAGCGTTTTCATGCCGCGCATGCCGGCATAAAACGCGCCGAACAGGCCGGTCGGCCCTGCGCCAATAACCACAATATCGTAGCTGTTATCTGGTTCAGAAGATAGACCGCTCATGCCACCACTCCTCTGGCGCAGGATCGCGCCTCGTATGCTCGCCAGGCCAGGGCGCCTGGCAAACTCACTGTAGCATGACAGCGCGTAGCATTTCCAGGGCGCTATATTCGGCCCATGTTCAGCGCGCGTGAACGTGGCGCACAAACGCGCGGGCGCAGCACAACGCTTCACCCGCCCACCGAGCGCGGGTAGTAGCGCAGGCGCATTGTGCCAATTTCGTTGCCGCCCGTGCCGCACAATCGATTCTTTTCAATATTGACTCTGGCTCGTATTCCTCGTAGTATGAAACCCTCCTCTTTGCTTTTTGCCTTCACCGCCTAACGAGAGGAATGCAGATATGACACACCGCCGGCGCTGCCTCGCACTTCTGTGGCTGCTAGCCGCGCTTTTTGTGGCGTTTCCATTCACCGCGGCGCACGCACAGGCCGGCCTGCGCGCCCAGCCCGCCACGATTATTGCGCGCCGCGAAGCGGGCTGGGATGCGCGCGCGCCCGTGAAACCGCAGACGCGCGGCATGACC
>LJCR01001362.1 GCA_001399705.1 Kouleothrix aurantiaca | reverse complement strand
GACCAGCACAATCGCCAGGAAGCTGCCGAATCCGATCGTAAGATTCAGCACGAGCGCGCGGGCCTCGGCCTGGTCGGTATGCTTCTGCAGGAGCTGATTTTGCTCCTCTTCCAGCTGATCGATCTTGTTCAGAATGCGTTGGGCGAGCTGTTTACTTTGCTCAGCCAGCGCAATTTGCGTGGCCACGTCCGGGCCTTCGCGCAGGCGCAGCGTGTTCGCGCGCGCGTTGACCTGCCATTCCAGCGCTACTTCTGCGTCCAGGATATTGATCTGCTGGGTGATGTTCGGTACATCGGAGGTTAGACCATGAAGTTCTTGCAGCTCGCTATCGATCACGCGTAAACTGGCCTGATATGGTGCGAGGTCGCGCGCATTGCCGGTGATGATATAGCTGCGCTGGCTGATTTCAGCATCGCGCAGTTTCAGCGCGATCAGATCAAGCTTTGCCAGCAACTCCTCGATATGCGCTTCCCAGGCATCGGTATCGCGGAGCTTGAGCGTCGTCTGATACGAAACCAGGCCAATAATCGCCAGCAGCGCCAGCGAAAGGCAGAAGCCCACACGGACACGTTTTTCGATCAAGTGTTCCAGCTGGTTTCTGTGTTTCCCATGCATACCACACCTGCCACCCAACCACTTGCACCAGTTATGAGGGGATCGAAACCACGCCTGCCTGGCGATCGATAATCACCGGGCCAGCGCCTGTCTGCCTGGAACGACGTCGTGCTAGGGTGCAAGGATAGGTCGAGGATTATGAGTTCGTGCTTAAACTCGATGCCGTGTGACCCAGGCTGGAAGAGGGTGCATGGTAGGCTGAGAAGTGACGATGTTATGTTTAAGCTCGGTAGCCACATGCCCAGGCTGGAACAGGGTCATTGCGCCCAACTGCAAAGAGCATACACTCGCAGTCGCGACGCGTATGGATATATTCAACGCTTCGGAATATTCAACACTTCGGGTATGAGCATTGCGTATCGCCGCTTTTGCCGGGCACTGCAAGCAAACATACGTATATCAAGAACGGTGAGCGTGATACACCGCAAGTATAGCAGCCTCTATAGTGGATCGCAATACTACCTTATGTTGAATATTGGTGAAGCTTGTGCGCTTTTCGCGCAGGGGTTGGGGGATGCGGAAGCGAGGTTGGCGCTTACACTTGCGCATCCGCAGCGATCACCGAATTTTCCGGCTCGGTGATCGCCGTGCGCTCGCTGGCCCGGTAGAATTTCTGATCGAGGTGCTAATCAACGCCAACCCGCAGCTCGGTCGTGAGCATGCAGTGGTCCGACCATTCCCCGCACGCCACATCTGCGGCGGCAGGCGCGACGCCACCGGCGCTCCACACGTAATCGATGCGGATGAGCGGCAAGGCCAGCGCGCCGGCAGCGGGCGGGAGCCGGCTTGGGAAGGTGTGCCCGAAGCCCCAGCCAGCTTCACGGTAGGCGTCGTGCAGCATGGCCGCGAGCTGCTCGTACTCCTGCTCGCGATCGCTCAGGTTGAAATCGCCGGCCACCACCAGCGGGCCGTGCTGCTGGCCCACCGCCGCCAGCAATGCCTTGAGCGCGCGCGTACGCTTGCTGGTGTGGTAGCCGCCCACGCCATCCACCCAGCCAAGCTTAGGCACGTAGCGGCGCTTGATCTCGGGCCCCGGCAGGCTGACGTTGATCAGCGCAACCGAGGTGCCGCCCAACCGCAGCTGCGCGAGCTGCCCGGCCGCGCCATTGCCAGGCAGCGCATCGAGCGGGTAGCGGCTGAGCAGGCCCGTGCCAGTAAACGTCTCAGAGGGGGCCAGCATCTGGTAGGGGTAGTCGCCAGCCAGGTCGCGCTGGATCTGGGCGGCGGCGGGCAGCGATAATTCCTGAAGCGCGACCACGTCGGCGTGCTG
>LJCR01001360.1 GCA_001399705.1 Kouleothrix aurantiaca | reverse complement strand
GTGTGGGACCCTAAAGTAAATGACGGCGCGACGCGCGGCGGTCTGTCGGTCGCAATCATTGGCGACGATGGGCTGCGTTACTATGGCTCGCATCTTTCGGCGGTGGCGGATGGCATTGCGCCGGGCGTGCGCGTTGAAATGGGCCAGTTGCTCGGCCTGACGGGCAAAAGTGGCGACGCTGCTGTGACCGATTCGCACCTGCATTTCGGCATCTCGCACCCCACGACACCCGACGACTGGGCCGCGCGCCGAGGCGAGATCCCACCCTACACCTACTTGAAAAGCTGGCAAAGCGGCAAAGACCTTAGTCCTGCGATTTCCCAGTAGTTGCGTTATATGGCTGGTGCGTGTGAATGTACTCTGCCACCGGGTCAGGCGTGAGGTAGCGCAGCGAAAAGCCATCAGCGGCGCGCTGGCGCAGCATTGTGCTGGAAATAGCGATCTGTGGGCCACGGAGAACCGTGAGGCGGCTGCTAAGCTGGGGCAGGGCCGCCAGCAGTTGGCCCGAATCGAAGTGCTGGCCGGGGCGCTCAATCACGGCAAGGTGCGCCAGCGCAGCAATGCGCTCAGCCGCGCGCCAGCGCGGCAGGTCGGCGGCGGCGTCGGCGCCAAGCAGCAGCACCAGCTCGCCATACTCAGCACCAAGTGCTTCCAGCGTCGTGATCGTATACGATGGCCCGGCGCGCTCGATTTCCAGTGCCGAGACCTCGAATGCTGGGTTTGCGGCGCAGGCAAGCCGAACCATTGCCAGGCGCGCCTCAGGCGCAGCGCCGTGCTGGCCCTGCTTGAGCGGCTGGCGGGCCGCCGGCATGAAAATCACCCGCTCAAGCCCCAGAGCGAGGCGCGCATCTTCCGCAATCGCAAGATGCCCATAGTGAACTGGGTCGAACGAGCCGCCAAATAACCCGACACGCTTATTCATAGTTATCCGTACCATAGAAAAAGGCGGGCGCCACTGCTGGCCCCGCCTTGCTGCATCTCTGCCTGAGATTAGCGCATCTGGTACTCGATCTCCATACCTTCTTGCAGGAGATCCCACACCATCCACGGCACCATCGAGCGATCTTCCGTAATCAGATCGGTTGTGTATGGCTCAATCAGCTCAGCCACATCCTGCCGCGTGAGCCGGTAGGCACGGCGCCCCATTTTTTGGTACAGGCGCATTGCCAGGATATCGCTCAGCTCTTGCAGATCGCGCTCAGGAAGTGCACCGCCGGTTGAATACTGCCGTCCGCGCATAGCTACACCTCGTAGTCGTCGTTGCGTTGGCCACGGCGGCGCGCCTCATTCTGGTAGTAGCGTGCCTCGCGTGGGTCGATGCGTGGGTTAGTGGGGCGGCGCTCCTCATAGTCAGCTTCCTGCGGCGCTTGCAGTGCCATTTCGTGGCGCTCGCTGTCGGCCCGGGTGGTGAGTGTGGAGCGTGTCAGGCTTTCGCTGATATACTCAAGAACATCGCGAATATCCTCATTATCGTCAAGCATGCCATCAAACGGCATTGCCACGCCGCTCACGGTTTTAACTGTCTGGCCAACCTCGCGCAACGTCCGATCGATTCCGCCTACCAGGCTGCGCATCACGGCGGCAAGCTCTTCGCGCTCGTCAACCGTCAGGTTCGCGAAACCCACCAGTGCTTTTTCCTGTGCCCGCAGCAACGTGGCACGCAGAATGGCAATATCGGCCTGAGTTTGCAGCTCGTAGCGTTTGACTAAATGTGCTTGGCGCACCTGTTCGACGAGCTCATCCGAAGAGACTGGCGTCCACAGCAATGCGGGGATGATAATAAAGCCAATCATTCCCACAAATACCTGCTGGTAGATAAGGCCGCTCTCGGCAACCACCTGCTGCGCAGCCCACCAGCTCCACTGTATTTGAAAGGAGTAGTAGAG
>LJCR01000136.1 GCA_001399705.1 Kouleothrix aurantiaca | reverse complement strand
ATAAGAGACAGAGATTGTACTTGACATTGGGTCCACCTTAGCCAGCCGGATTGTCCAGGACAAAGTGACCGAAATGCCGAATATGTCGGTAACGGTCAATCATGCGATCAAGGCGTTCAAAGGCAAGCATAAGCTCGAAGCCGTGCTTGTGCAGGATCGCGCCAGTGGCGAGGTGAAGGAGTGGCGCTACGATGGCGTGTTCGTCTTCATCGGTCTGGCGCCGAAGAGCGATCTGGTGAAGGGTCTGGTAGAGATCGACGAAGGTGGTTTCGTCGTCACCGATAAGACACTGATGACGTCGTTGCCCGGCTTATTCGCGGCCGGAGATGTGCGCGCCGGCGCGACCAAACAGGCCGCCTCAGCCGCCGGCGAAGGCGCCACGGCAGCACTGATGATCCGCGAATATCTCAAAAGCGTCGGATAAGCAAGTAGCACTTGACACGTGCGCTGCTCATGACTACAATATACCCATCCCCCCTGGGAGGGGATAATACATCTAGATATAAGGACACGCGCAGATGAACACTGACAAACACCAGCTGTTGAACCGGCTCAAGACCATCGAAGGCCATGTGCGTGGGGTCCAGCGGATGGTCGAAGATGATGCCTACTGTGTTGACATAATCAAGCAGACCCAGGCGATCCAGCGCGCGCTGGACAAGTTCAACAGCCTGATCCTGGCCGGACATCTCAACGGTTGTGTGACGACGGCCATCCGCGGTGAGGATCCGCAGGAGCGCGAGCGCGTGGTGTCAGAATTGCTCCAGGTCTTTGAGACCACCAGCAATTTATAGACACCGCACATGCATCCATTGTAATTGGCATCAGCACAAAAGGAGATCACTGTGACAACCGAACGTTTCCAGGTACCAGACGTATCGTGCCAGCACTGCGTCAACGCCATCACGCAGGAAGTCTCGGCGCTGCCCGGCGTGGCGCGCGTCCAGGTTGCGCTGGACACCAAGACGGTCACGGTCGAGCACGGCGAGCAGGTCACGACCGACGCCATTATCGCCGCGATCAACGAGGCCGGGTACGACGAGGTCGAGCCCCTTAATTAGCGCGAGGCACAACCGATGGACGGCGGACATCCGTCTCGTACACGCTCCATGTGTCGTCCATCGATATACACCAGCACCTGGTCTGTGTGTCAAATGGCACACCTGCGTTCGCCTTCACGCACATCTTGCCTTCCATGCTCGATGATTTTGGCGACTTTGACGGACCGGGCTGATATGATTATGCTCATCCCCTCACAAGGGAAGGGTAAAAGATACGAAGGTGTCCTATGGCAGAGCAACAGATTGAACTTCCGATCACCGGCATGACCTGCGCCTCCTGCGTCAACCGGGTCGCGAAGGCCTTGAAAAAGGTCCCCGGGGTGCAGGATGCCAGCGTCAATCTGGCGACCGAGCAGGCCGCGGTCAGCTACGACCCGGCCCAGGTCGCGCCGGCCCAATTACAGGCCGCGGTTGAAAACGCCGGCTACGGTATCGTCACCGATCAGCTTGAAATTCCGATCACCGGCATGACCTGCGCGTCGTGCGTCAACCGGGTTGAGAAGGCACTCCGACGGGTGCCGGGCGTGCTCGACGCCAGCGTCAACCTGGCGAGTGAGCAGGCCGCAGTGACCTATATACCGTCCGCGACTGGCTGGGGCGAGCTGAAGGCTGCCGTAGAGCGCGCCGGCTACGGTGTGATCGAGACAACTGCCACGGATGCGGGGGTGATGGAGGATGCCGAAGCGACCGCGCGGGCGCGTGAGCTGGCTGATAAGCGCCGCAAGCTGCTCGTCGGCGTGGCGCTCGGCCTGCCGCTTTTCCTGCTCTCGATGGCGCGCGACTTCGGCCTGATCCAACCGTGGCTCACGCCGTTCTGGGCGGCTAACGAAGCGCTGATGGGCCACGAAGGTGGCCCAATGCTGATGCACTACCCGGCCCGCGCCGACCTGCTGAACTGGCTGTTCCTACTCCTGGCCACGCCGGTGCAGTTCTACAGCGGCTGGGACTTCTATGTCCATGCCTGGAAAGCGCTCAAGAATAAGACCGCCAACATGGACACCCTGATCGCTCTCGGCTCGTCGGCGGCGTATGTCTACAGCGTCGCGGTGTTATTCCTCGGGTTGTCTGGGCACGTCTACTTCGAGACGGCGGCCTTGATCATCACGCTGATCCTTGTTGGCAAGTTCCTGGAGGCCCGCGCCAAGAGCCAGACCAGTACGGCGATTCGGGCGTTGATGGGCCTGCAGGCGAAGACCGCGCGCGTGCTGCGTGGTGGCGTCGAGCAGGATGTGCCCGTCGCGGAGGTGCGCAAGGGCGAGATTGTGATCGTGCGGCCAGGTGAGAAGGTGCCGGTCGACGGTGTGATCGTCAGCGGCCGCTCAAGCCTCGACGAGAGTATGGTCACTGGTGAGAGCCTGCCGGTCGAAAAGGGTGAGGGCGACACGGTGATCGGTGCGACTGTGAATAAGAGTGGCAGCTTCCAGTTCCGCGCCACGCGAGTGGGCAAAGAGACCGCGCTGGCGCAGATCATCCGGCTGGTGCAGCAGGCGCAGGGCAGCCGCGCGTCGGTGCAGCGCCTGGTCGATCAGGTCGCGGCGGTGTTCGTGCCGATCGTGATCGCCATCGCGCTGCTGACATTCATAGCCTGGTACGTCCTCGGGGGGGTCGGCTTCACGCAGGCCATGATCTTCGCGGTGGCGGTGCTGGTGATCGCCTGCCCGTGCGCGCTGGGCCTGGCCACGCCGACCGCGATCATGGTCGGCACAGGCACTGGCGCCGAGCATGGGATTCTGATCAAGAACGCCGAGAGCCTGGAGCGGGCGAATGCTATCCAGACGGTGGTGCTGGACAAGACTGGCACCATCACTGCGGGCAAGCCGGTAGTCACGGATCTCGTCGTTGCACATGCGGCGATGGCGCCGGTGGCAGCTGGCGTGAATGGCGATGGCCCGGACCATGGCAATGCCACCGGCGCACACGGTGCTGCAGATTCTGATCAGTTGCTGCGGCTGGCGGCCAGTGCCGAGCGCGGGAGCGAGCACCCGCTGGGCGAGGCGATCGTGGGCGCGGCGCACTCTCGTGGCCTCAATCTGGCGAAGCCGGAGCAGTTCCAGGCTATTGCTGGGCAGGGCATCACGGCAGTGGTGGACGGCCACGCGGTGCTGCTGGGCAACAGAGTGCTGATGCGCGAGTGGAGCATTGACCTCAGCAGCGTCGATGCGGACATCGAGCGGCTGCAGCGTGAGGGCAAGACGGCAATGATCGTGGCCGCAGACGGCGCAGCGCTGGGCATCATCGCCGTGGCCGATACGGTCAAGTCGACCTCAGGTGCGGCGGTGGCTGAGCTGCACCGCCTGGGCATCCAGGTCGCGATGCTGACCGGCGACAATGCGCGCACGGCCGAGGCGATTGCGCGGCAGGTCGGCATCGACCGGGTGCTGGCCGAGGTGCTGCCAGAACAGAAGGTCAACGAGGTCAAGCGGCTCCAGCAGGAGGGCCGCGTGGTGGCGATGGTCGGCGACGGCATCAACGACGCCCCAGCGCTGGCCCAGGCCGATGTTGGCATTGCCATCGGCACCGGCACCGACGTCGCCATGGAGGCCGCCGATGTCACCCTGATGCGCGGCGACCTGCGCAGCGTTCCACAGGCAATCACGCTCAGCAAGCGGACACTCACGACGATCAAGTGGAACCTGTTCTGGGCCTTCATCTACAACGTGATCGGCATCCCTCTCGCCGCTGGCGTGCTCTACCCATTCTTTGGCCTCCAGCTCAGCCCAATCATCGCGGCGGCCGCTATGGCGTTCTCGTCCGTCTTCGTGGTGACAAATTCGCTGCGACTGCGCGGCGTGCAGATTGAGGCGTAGAACGATGGTGTTCTCCTGAATGGCTTATGTTCCTTAACTGCAAGAGACCAGGCAGCGATCGTGCGGAGCCTCCACCGGTTGCTGTCAGGTTCTCTCCATGGTGAATCAGGATGATTCTACGCCGGCGCTGGAGCGATTGCTGACGCATTGATGTTTGGTACCATTAGAAGTGAGGATCGTGTGACATCTGCTGATACAAAGACGCGCGTGGCCAGGACGCCGATCAAGACAATCAAGGTGCGCGCCCGCGACGAAGACTTCCGCATTGTTCAGGTGCACGGCACGCTGCTCGTCTGTTCGAAGGCGCACGGCAACTGCTGCTGTGGCTGGACCGAGAAGGGGCGGGCGCCAGTCAACACCGCGCTCTACAGCGAGGAGTGGGAGCGGCGCAAGATTCGCAACAAAGTACACCTCAGCTTTACCGGCTGCCTCGGCCCGTGTGCGGTTGGGAACAATGCCTTGCTGCAGATCTTCGGCCAGTCAATCTGGTTCAAGGATCTGAACGGCGACCAGTATGTCCCTCTGATCTATGACTACATCGAATCGATGCTGGAGGCCGGGCATGCCCTTCCACCGCCTGAGAATCTGGCAGATCACGTCTATGCCCGCTACCTGCCAGCCCCAAGCGGCGACACGCTAACGATCGGTGCGGCTGTGGAGGAGGATGACGATGGGCTGGAGCGGCTCGACCCGGTCTGCCTGATGGATGTCGATCCGGCGACCGCACGGTGGACATCGGAATATGGCGGGCGCACATTTTACTTCTGCTCGCCTGGCTGTAAGAAATCGTTCGAGCGCAACCCGCAGGAGTATCTTGAAGAGGTTGGCCTGGGCGAGGCCTGCGGTATAGATCTGAAAGCCGGGTAGTTCTGCTATCTTATACAGCCATCATCAGACCGCGAGAGGAGGAGGTTGCGGGATTCTGCTCCTCGCGGGCAGCGCTACGAGCGGCGGGCTTCGTGCATAACACCGCGTGAGTGTGAGCAGGCTTGTGGCGGATGCACAAACTGCTGATGTAAAAGGTTCGGCGACCATTTCTGCCCATAGACCTCGTTGCCCAACAGCCGTCACAACACTCCCTCCTTATCCGGAAAGCGCGCCCAGCCGCGTGACCCGTCGCGCCGGTCTTCATCCTCCCTCGCTCAAGGCAAGCCATAGCTTGCCAGGCGCTCCATCTCATCGATCCCGCCGCAGTCACCAACCTCCAGGCCCTGCGGCTTCCGGCACGTGTGCCAGTATGGCGCCAAATGCAGACTTGTGGGAATAGGATATGCGGGGATGAGGTGTATCGCTCTCGGCATGAGAGCGAGCTGTCGCTGAACGACGAAAGGACGTGCCTGTGACAAATATAACCCTACCTCTGCTGGGACCACTTGCATGGATCGACGTCATCCTGCTCGGTTGGTTTGCACTGACTGCCGGGTCAGTGGTCTACGTGGCCTGGGATGCCTTCACCAACAATCCCGAGATGACGGTGATGAAATGGGGCTGGGTGCTCGTAACGCTCTACCTCGGCCCGATCAGCCTCGTGCTCTATGTCCTGTCGTGTAAGGAGCCGGCGCCAGGCACGCACGAGGAATTCATCAAGCCGCTCTGGAAGCAGGGGCTCGGCTCGGCTATTCACTGCGTCGCCGGTGATGCGACCGGGATTATCGTCGCCGCGACGATTACGGCGGCGCTGGGCCTGCCGATGTGGATCGACCTGATCGTCGAGTACGTCGCCGGCTTCGCCTTCGGCCTGCTGATCTTCCAGGCGCTGTTCATGAAGGATATGATGGGTGGCTCGTACCTGGCGGCGCTCAGGCACTCGCTGCTGCCCGAGTGGGTCTCGATGAACTGTATGATGGCTGGCATGTTCCCGACCATGGTGGTGTTGATGATGGGCCGCGACATGCGCGCGATGGAGCCGAGCGAGCTGGTCTTCTGGGGCGCGATGTCCGCAGCGGTTGGCGTCGGTCTGTTGACCTGCTATCCGGTCAATCTCTGGCTGGTGAACAAGGGCCTCAAGCACGGCATGGGCACCGTTCGCGCGCTGGGGAAGGGCGGACATAGCCTGGACGCCGAGCGTGTCCGACTCGGCCTGGCCCCCACGCCCGGTGCCACCCCTCACGCCGGCCACAGCATGGGAGGAGCATAACGATGAACCAGCACGATCATGAGCACATGTCCGACCAGCAGCCGAGGGGCGCAGGTGATCCGCAGAACAAGGATAGGATCGCAGCAGATCACGAGAGCACACATGATCAGCACACGCAGCCAGCGCCTGCCGATCGGCAGGCGCCGGCGACGAGCGATGGCGCAGGGCACCGCGACCACGCCGTAGCCGAGGAGCCCGCTGCCAGGCAGCCGGCGACCGCTCCGGCTGACGGTGGCCAGACCGAACCGCGCGATGGCCAGAGCAATCACGAGGTAACGGGGCACGGCGGCATGGATCACATGGGGATGAGCACAACAATCCCGCTGGCCTATCGCCCGACGCGCGCACAGATCGCAGCGGTCAGCTTCCTGTCGGTGCTGGCGCTCACCGCCGCGCTGATCTTCTCCGCCTCCTACGCCAATCTGCGCCTCAGCGCGCGTGATG
>LJCR01001359.1 GCA_001399705.1 Kouleothrix aurantiaca | reverse complement strand
ACCATCCCCCATCCCCTAACCCGCTAGCTGCGCAGCGCGGCGCGGGTAGCGGCAGCCTTGCGGGCGGCAGCGCGCTGTGCAGGGGTCTTGCTGTTGCGCGAGGCGCCGCCGATCTGCTCGATCAGCTCAGGCTGCTGGCGCAGCGCAATCTTGGCGATCTTCAGGTACTGCGCAACCCAGCGCGTCATGGCATCCAGGGCGTCGCGCTGAGCGCGAGTGGCGCGCTGGGACTCGCTGCTGGCGGCGGCCTGGTCGGCGTAGGCCTGAGCCAGCATCTCGATCACGGCGCGCTCGGCATCCAGGCGCGTGGCGGTGTAGCCAAACGGCGCAAGCGCGCTATTAACCTCAGGAACAGAGGTGGCGTTTTCGAACAGTTTGCGCGCCGCCGCAATAAATGCCGACTGAGCCACGGGCATTGGCCCGCGCAGGCCCAGCGTGGCACGCTGCGAGGTGTTGGCCGGGAAGATTGCGCGGGCGATCTGGGCCAGCGCCTGGAAGCTGGCGCGGGCACGCACTTCAGCGGCCTCGGCGGCCAGCAAAGCGGCGCGATAATCGCCGGCAGCGATTGCCTGCGCATTCACAGCGGCGCAGGCTGCGTCGTAGAGCTGGCGGCCCTCGGCCATTCTGGTGGCAGTGTAGCCGTAGATGGCCACCATTTCGCTAATCGTCGCATTGTTCTGGGTGTTGGCAAAGGCGAGGCGCGCGGTGTTCAACTGTTTGGCAATGGCGTTGCTGATGCTCATGATGTGTTCCTTTGTGTTGTTTGGTTGATTCTCACAAGCTGGCTATTCGTGCCGAAGGAGCTGGCGCGCCCGGCCGGGCGCGGTGCTGCGCTGCGTGTTTGTTGGCAATAGGCAATCCTTGCTCATAGCGATGGTGCCGGCGCTCGTTTCCGCCATACGAAAACTCGCTTTCGGGTTTCTGGCACTCGTTCGTGTGCTGCGGCTACGCTTTCCGGCCTGCGGTGCACTCGTTCTCGGGCTACGTACTACTCACGCTTGCATTGCGGGCACTCGTTCTTGCGTTGTGGGCACTCATTCTTGCGTTGCGGGCACTCTTTCCTGCCATCCGTGCTAGTCGTGCTCGTGTTGTTGGTACTCGTGCTCGTGTTGTTGGTACTCGTGCTCGTGCTGCTGCGCCTCGTTCTCGCGTTGCTGGCACTCTTTCCTGTGGTGGTTACGATTTTCACAGCCGGCAAGACCACCCATCACTGCTGCTTGTATATTCCACAGGACGCGCCTAACCGCTGAGGCGTAGTATAGAAGTTAGGTGAACCAATGCATTACCAGGGCGTGTCGTACCGCCATCATTCACAGGCCAGCAACTCGTTGGCAGGCGACAGCACGTGAGCACAGAGCGCAGAGCGGCCGAACCTGCGTCAGCAATCGCCAATCGTAAGTCGTCAATCGTTAATCATTCATTCTTCGCGTCCTCTGCGTCTTTGCGGTTGAAACTCAGGTGCCGTTCGTCAGTCGTCGGTGGTCGCTCGTCGCCCGTCGCCGCGCAGCTCTTCGAGGCCAGCATGACCCTGATAAGCATTCGCGAGCAGCCCAATGGGCCAGACGGCAGCAACGCAACGCTGAGCTTCGACGGCGAGAGTGTCTATCCGATCACGGTCGCGCCGCCGTTCAGCGATGCGAAGCGATGAGATGCAACGCTGAGCTTGCTGGAAGCTGATGTGGCTGCCGCCTTCGAGCCTGCGCCAGCCCAAGCTTGCTGGAAGCTGTGCGATGAAACGCTGCGCTCGCCCGCTTCGGCAGGCTCAGGCCTTCGCTTCGATATGCACTGCGCGTCCAGCGCTGGGCGGGGCACCCTTTGGGTCCAGGACGCATCACCCTGTCATCCTGCCACCCCCTCATCTTGGCATCTTGGCGCCGCAGCGCCCATCC
>LJCR01001358.1 GCA_001399705.1 Kouleothrix aurantiaca | reverse complement strand
GTGTAGTAGGAAGCCACGCCCTTGTATTCACAGAACGTCGCGCCGTCAATCGGCCGGAAATATTCCATGCGCACATCGTCGGGCGGCAGGTAGTAGACTGGCGGGTGGCTGGTTTCCAGCACGCGAATCGCCCGCCGCGTATCGGCGATGGCGACACCGTTGAAGATCACCTGCACGTGTTTTGCGCTCGGTTCGGCGCGCGGCGGGCGCGGGTAATCCCACACCGATTCCTGGCCTGGGCCGGGCGCGATTGGACGTGGCGTCGCCATCCGATCCTCCTTCTGGGTTTCGCCGCTACTTGTTGCGCAGCGGCGCGTTTGGGTCCCTGCGCGAAAGCAAATCCAGCCCGACGATGTGGTCGAGGCGCGGGTGCCCCGACATCGCGTTCGACGCGATCAGGCCCGACATCGTGGCCGACTCGACGCAGCCGATGTTGTAGCCATTCTTGGTCCAGTCGCCCGACAGAAACAGGTTCGCGAATTCGTCGGGGCTGTTGGCGGGCAGGCGGAATTTGCTACTGCCAGGTACGGAAAGCACATAGCGCTCGGATGGCTGGACATTGCCGCGAAAATACTGCGCGTCGAAACGGGCCTCGCCAGCCGCGTGCGGGTGCTGCGGATCGACCAGCAGCTCCCAGCGAAAATCCCGCTCGCCCTCGGCGTCGGCGATCACCGCGTTTGGCAGCCAGGCCATAATGCGGTGCTTCAGCAGCGCGCGTGCCATTTCTTTCACCTGCTCGTTGGCCGCGCCCTGCTTCAGCGCGCTTGGGTCGGGCATCGGGCCGAAAGGCGTGATCGGCAGCGGCACCTCGTCGCGCATGGCCCCGCAGAAGTAGGAAAGGTGCTGCGGATATTGATCGGCTGGCCAGCTTTCGCGCTTGATCAGGTGGCTCATATCCGCCCAGGTGTCGATCGGGTCGGCGTCGTATGCGCCGCCCAGCGGCCGATCCATGGTCGCCCAGCCCATTTCGTAGGCGGTGGGCTGAAGCCAGAGCTGGAAGCCCTGCGTGCGCACGGTTTTGACGTGATCAACCATATTCTTCCAGCGCGGGCTGGCGGTGATCAGCTCGGGGCAGACGTAGGGCAGCGCGCCAAGCGAAATGCCCAGCACGATCTCGTCGAAGTCTTCGCCCAGCGTCAGCGTGCGCTCGGGCAGGTCGTGATCAGCGGTCAGGTACGACTCGAAGTCGATTCCTTCCGCGCGCAGCCGCTCGCCATCCACAAGCTGATCGTAGAGCGGCTTGCTGGGCCAGCACGGCAGACCGTTCACGATGATCAGTGGGTCGTAGCCGCCGCGCGCCTGCTGCTCGGGCGTAATTTCAGCCTGGCGCGACACGCTGATCCGCTCGATGCGCCGGTTGTCGCTGGAAGGGTGCAGGCCGCGCACGCGCTGGAAATATTCGAACTTCACACCGCGCCGCTTCAGCACCTCGTACATCGGTGCGAAAATTGTGTCGCCCATGCCGGCCTGCATTTTGTACACGCCCGCGCCTTTGCACATCAGAAATTGCCGAATGCCGCAGCGCATGGCTGTGCCGGCTTCGATCTTGGCTTTGGGCGGGAATGGCTGATCGGGCGGGCACACATTGTCGCCATCCACATAGGCAAACATCGCGTCGTAGATCGCCAGCATGTAGGATGAATTCAGCGTCACGCCGCCATCGTCGAAGGCGTACTGCGCCAGCCACTCGCGGTAGTCGTACTCGTTCAGCACGTCGAAGCCGCGGATCAGCACGTCTTCGTGCAGCGCGCCGCGCAGGTTCGCATACGAGAAGTTCAGCATGATCCAGGTGTGGCGGTACTCGTCGTTGACGGGAATGCTGTCTTTCACCTGCTTCCACAGCCAGGCCATAAACTGCCCCAGCACGCCCAACAGCACGGCGTGGTTCAGCT
>LJCR01001357.1 GCA_001399705.1 Kouleothrix aurantiaca | reverse complement strand
TCTGAATACTGCGGAAGGCCCTCACCCCCGGCTCCTCTCCCATTGCGAGGGAGACGGGAGAAGATTGTATCAGCGCGCAGCTATTGCGAGGGAGACGGGAGAAGATTGTATCAGCGCGCAGCTATTGCGATGCAGACGGGAGGAAGAGGCATAATAGACGGCTATTGCGGTTGGCGAGGGCTTGTTGACTTCTGACTTCTGGTTTCTATAGCGGTTTGCAGAACAATTGAACACTCATATGCTGGCGAGAAGGCGTTGTAGCGCGGAAAATCCAACTGCCTACTGCGTGCTGCCGACTGCAAACTGCTATAACTCGTGTCTCCTGCCTCCTGCCTCCTGACTTCTGACTCCTGAAAAGCCTGCCGCCTTCCGATACACTCCTGGCGCATGCGCGGAGCCGCTTAGCCGCAGCCTGCGCGTTTCGCCCGGCGCATACCGAAAGGCGGGCAGAGCGGGTGAAGGGTTAGTTGCCGCTGGAAGAGCTGCGGCGCAGCGGGCGGCGGCGATCCGATTTGCGCTTGAGGCCAATCGCCTGCACCGCATCGGAGTTCGCGCCGTACTGCGCGATGACCTCGGCCTTGGCGCCGAGTGTGGCCTCGTGGAAGGCTTGCGCCGCAGCGATGGCGCGATCGCGGCTGGCCTCGTGGGCAATGCGCGTGCGCAGCTCGTCTTTCTCGGCACTGGTGAGCGTGCTTTCGAGCGTGGCGAGCGTGTCGGCGCTGAAGGCCGCATTGCGGGGCAGGTAGTCGCGCAGGTCCTGGATCGCCAGGAGGGTGTCGCGGTCGGCGTCGAGGGTCGCCGGGGCGACGCGGGTTTTGGAACGTGATGCCAAATTGTCCTCCGTTGGTTGTTTTGGCGCGCCGCACCATCGGCGCTAGGCTCAGTAGTACCATAGCATTACGTAGTCGCTATGTAAACCCGCCCATCGGTCTCATATCGCGCCAAACGACATGGCTAGCGCGAAATAGGGCAAAAGTGCTAGTTGCGGGGCTTGCATTGATGTTTTGCACGATCAAATTCGAATTCGCAGGCGCAGAATCGAATTATGCAGGGGCAAATTCCTTTTCGACACATGCAAATTTAAATTATGCAGGTGCATATTCCTTCTCTGCATATGCAAATTCAAATTATGCAGGTGCACATTCCTTTTCTGCATATGCAAATTCCTTTTCGGCAGGTGCGAATTCGAATAGTGCAGGCGCAAAATCGAATAATGTCAGGACTTACGCAGTTGGTCTGCTGAGCCTTCGGCAGAGCGGTACTCGATTTCTCTTTGTATGCAGTTTTTCCGTGCTACGCGCGGAAAAACTGCATACAAAAATGATCGTTTTTACCTTGCTGCCGCAGGCGAAAAGCACAGCGTTCAAATGCCAAATAGCGCAACTGCGTAAGTCTTAAATGTAAACGCACAATCGCATTCTGCGCCTTGCACAATCGCATTCTGCGCCTTGCACAATCGCATGCTGCGAGGCGCGCGGCGGAATGACCGCCCGCGCAGGATGACAATCTTGTCAAAGCCGGCGAAGGGTATGCCGAGCGGGCGCTGAAATGCGTTCTTATGATTAGTGCTGGCACGGGCCAGCACCGGGGGAGAGAGAAGTGCACAGGGTCATGAGTTTCTCACGCATTCGACCATTGAACCAGGTTCTCAACCGTCATGCTGGCAAAATCCTCCTGGCTGGGCTTGCGCTGGTGGCCGCGCATAACTGGCGGCAATGGCAGAACGACCGGGCGCTGGCCGAACGCCTGCGCGCCGAGCAATTGGCCCTTCCGCAGCTCGCGCATACGCCCCGCGTCAGCGCACTGGTGGCCGCGTGGAACGAGGCCGAGCACATTGCGGCGCACATCGAGTCGTTTCTGGCGCTCGATTACCCCAACAGCGAATTGATCCTTT
>LJCR01001356.1 GCA_001399705.1 Kouleothrix aurantiaca | reverse complement strand
CCATAACCTCGGCAGGAATCAGGCGCAGCGCAATGCTCAGCCCGAGCGGCAGCACGATCAGGTCGTCGAGGTAGCCGAGCACCGGCACAAAATCGGGGATCAGGTCGATGGGGCTAAGCGCATAGCCCACCACACACGCGACGAACACGCGCGCATACCAGGGCACACGCGGATCGCGGTACGCAAGGTAGAGCGCATAGATTTCGGCTTTGAGATGCCGCGCCCGCAGTTTCAACCCTTCAATCATTACGCTTCCCTACCGCCGCGCCCCGAAACAGCTAGGCCTAGCAGGACCGGCGTACTATTGCCCAAAATGGTTAAAACTTATACACTATTGCGCGGCGGGCTATCTACCAGAACACTTTCGTCATTCCATCCGACGCTCTACATCGCCCGCTAGCAAGGGAGATTAGGATATGAATCATCATGTGAGCCGCGCTTTTCTGTGCGCGGCTTTCGCATTTCTGATTGCCGGCGCGCTGCCGCGCATGGCGGGCGCGCAAAATACCGCAGCCCTGCATCACGTCTATGTGCCGCTGGCGCAAGCCTCTACCCCGGCACCAAGTCCTGAGCAGCAGGTGCTGGCGCTGATCAATCAGGCCCGCCGCGACAATGGCTGCAACGTCGATCTCGTGATGTCGGACAAGCTCACGAATGCGGCCTATGGCCACAGCCGCGATATGGCGCTCAATAACTATTTCAGCCACACCGGCAGCGACGGCTCGACCATGATAACGCGTGTTCAGGCGCAGGGCTACTCGTTCAGCTGGCTGGCCGAAAACATCGCGGCGGGCTATTCTACCCCGAAAGACGCGGTCGATGGCTGGATGAACAGCTCCGGCCACCGCGCCAATATCCTCAACTGCAACCTGCGCGAGACGGGCATTGGCTACTACTACCAGGGCGACGACCAGCCCAACGTCCACCTCGACGGCGGCAGCATGGGTGGGCCATACGGCTACTACTGGACGCAGGATTTCGGCACGCCATAAGCCCAGCCGATGACCCAACAAAGCCGGGGTTATGCAGCAGCATAGCTCCGGCTTTGTTATGGGCCGAAGCAATGGCACGCGATCTGCATAAGCCCAGCGTAGCCCACGGCCAAAGCTGGCCAATCGGTGTGGTGAAGAGAAGCGAGGAACAATGCGGTTCACCAGCATTGCGATTGCCATTTGTGCAACAGCCCTGTGCGCGGCCTGTGGCCAGCCACCGAGCGCGCCCGCCAATTCGGCGCAGCTGCCAACCGCCAACATCGCAGTTCCAACCCCTGCCAGCGCAGCCGATGCCAGCCCCGGCGCGATCCGCATTCAGGCCAGCGCGGCCACCGCCACACCCGCCCCAGGCGCCACCGCGCCTGCCACAGCAGCCGCCGAGCCAGGCGCCACACTCGCGCCCGAGCCCACGCTTGCCGCGCTTCCCACTGCGGAGGCACAGCCCACCACAAACGAAGACCCGGTGGCAATGCGCGAGGCCATGTTGGTTGTGGAAATAAATCGCATACGCACCGCGAACAACTTGCCCGCCTATCGCGCCAGTGCCGAGCTGAGCGCCGCCGCACGTGCCCACAGCTGCGACCTCGCCACGCATCATACGATTTCACACGTTTCGTCCGATGGCCGCACCCTCACCGACCGGCTCGCCGGCAGCACCCCCGCCTGGGAGTGGCCGAGCGAAAGTATCGCCGCCGGCACCGACGACCCGGCAGAGGTTGTGGCCCTGTGGATGGACGAGCCGCCCGATGGCTGGCACCGCCGCAATATCCTCGACGCCGACCAGCAGGAGGTTGGCACGGGCTACTGCGCCGCCACCGACGACCCGAGCGGCAACCAGTTCTACTGGACGGCGGATTTCGCCCGGCGCAGCGCGACGCAATAGTTCTTCAGGTAACACAATGC
>LJCR01001355.1 GCA_001399705.1 Kouleothrix aurantiaca | reverse complement strand
AGTATCAGCACTCGCCCGGGCCTCTTGCGTAAGTCGGCGCACTCGGCGCCGCACTTTCCCAAGCAGCGCTGCACACTTCCCCAAGCAGCGCTGCACACTTTCCCAGCGGTGCTGCGCACTTTCCCAGCGGCGCTGCACACTTTCCCAGCAGTGCTGCGCACTTGCCCAAGCGCTGCTGCACACTTCCCAAGCAGCGCTGCACACTTTCCCAGCGGCGCTGCGCACTTGCCCAAGCAGTGCTGCACACTTCCCCAGCAGTGCTGCGCACTTTCCCAAGCGCTGCTGCACACTTCCCCAGCGGTGCTGCGCACTTTCCCAAGCGCTGCTGCAGGTGCTACGACGACACCGGTACATCCTGCGGCGGGCGTGTGTCGAACACGGCGCTGGCATTCTCGGCGGCGCGGCTGCCATAGCGGCGCGCATAGCAGTTTGTAAACTCCCCACCCAGAAACAACACCTGCGACGACAGATACACCCATACGATCAATGCCAGAATGCCGCCCACCACGCCATAATCGCCGTAGCCACTCAGCGTAATATAGTACGCAATACCGATCTGCAGAATCATCCACAGCGTCGCCGTCACGGCCGCCCCCAGCCAGACATCGCTCCAGGCCACCGTTGTCTGCGGCAGGTATTTCAGCAGCAGCGCAAAGATCATCGTCAGCACCAGCAGGCTAAAAATACCGTGCGCGATGCTCCACAGCAGTGTGCCGCCCGGCAGCGCAGCCATGAAACTCCCTATCATCGTCAGCGCCGCGCTCACCAGCATTGAAACCAGCAGCAGAAACGCCGCCGAAAGCACCAGCGCAAATGAGAAGATCGTCGCCCGCAGAAAAGTCCACGGCGCGCCGCGCTCGGGCGCCTGCAAGCCCCAGATAATATTGAACGCGCTCACCAGCTCGCCAAACACCCACGATGCGCCAAGCAGCAGCACCGCCCCGCCAAACACACCAGTGATCTGGCGCGCCCTGGCCGCCGCCGTCAGTGTCTGCACGAATTCGTCGCGGAAGCCGCCTGTCACGCGCGCCAGCGCATTCAGGATCGCCTCGCGCCCGGCGTCGGAGTTGCGCATCGTCAGCTGAATGACCGCCAGCACAACGAGAATCAGGGGGAAGAGCGAAAACAGCGTGTAATACGAAAGCGAGGCCCCCAGGCGCAGGCAGTTGTCGGCGCGCCATTTCAGCCCCGCTTCCTTCAGCAGCCCAAAGAAATTGAACCAGCGCGCACGCCTGGCACACCCTCATAGCAATCAGCCGCTCTGCCGCACGCTATAGCCAATCGCGTGCCACGGCGCTGCTCAGGGGCAGATTGGCTCGTCATCTCGTAATGCCAGGCGCAGCGGTTCAAGCACTATGACTGGGCCAAGCACATTGGACGGCGTAACCATAAATGGCAGGTTATCGATTGTTGTCAGGTCGGTGTGAATGCGATCATACACGCGCGAAACGCCGTCGTCGCCGCGATAGCCTACATACGCGCTGAGAAAATAGCTACCGGCTTCCAGCCCCGCCACCTCAAAGCCAAGCGCACCATCCTCCGCTGAATGCGCAATTGGCGCAGTGATCAGCGCCTCGCCATCCTGCGATGTGATTGTGGCGTAGCCAAATACGCCGGGCGGCAGGTGCAGCGCCGGCAGGTCGGGCAGGTGCGCCGGGCCAATGTGCGACAGCCAATTTGTGCTGATCGCCGGCACACAGATACTTTGCTGCACCAGCAGCGCATCCAGCGCCGGCTGCACAACACTCGGCCCGGTCGCCTGCGTTACCAGCGACGCATCGGAAGCAACCTGCTCCAAGCCGGTTGTTGGCGCTGCCCCCAGTGCGATGACGTTGATCTGCGTAGCGGGCGATTGGCTCTCGATCTGCTGCGCCTGATCGATCAGCGCGGCAAGC
>LJCR01001354.1 GCA_001399705.1 Kouleothrix aurantiaca | reverse complement strand
GCCCAGCTGCAGCCGGCTCGGCGGGAAGTAGCTGTAGTATAGCTGCTCGGCCTGGTGCGGGCGCAAACCCGCGCTGATCTGCTCGGGGAAATGCCGCCGGCTGCCAGCCTGCTCAAACGCCCGCGCAGTCGCCGCGCCAATCGCGATATGGTCGGGGTGGCCATACGCGCCATCCGGCCCAAAGGTTATAATACTGTCGGGCTGGAACTCGCGAATAATCGCGACAACCGCCCCGGTCAGCTCGTGCAGGTCGACTTCCTGCAAGGTGCCATCCATGTAATCGAGCAGGCGTGCATTGCTCACGCCCAATTGCGCGCAGGCCGCGAAAAACTCGCGCCCGCGCACTTCGCCAAGCGTTCGTCGCGTCGCCGCCTGCGGATCGCGAATCTGCCCGGCCTGGCCGGCAGTGGCCGTCACCACCATCACATCCCAACCTTCCGCCACATACTTTGCGAGCGTGCCGCCTGCGCAGAAGGTTTCGTCGTCGGGGTGGGCAAAGACCGCAAGCAGGCGTGGCCGCCGCTGCTCTTGTGGTAAATTCTGCATATCAGTCACTCCTTTGTTTCACTGCTGCGAGGGGTGGCTGCATAACGACGAGCATACCTCGTCAGGTAAGACGAACGCCGGCAGCAAAAGGCCGCATGAATTCGCCAATTGCCTGCGACCTGCGCGGCGGCTAGTTCGTCGTACTCTGTACAGCGATTGATGGGACAATAGCGCGGAGGGAGCGATGAGCGTTCTCAAAGAGCGCGCCCGCGGGTACAGCACACCCTTTGTCGGGCGAAAAACCGAGCTGGCCGATCTTGGCGCGCGCCTCACCGACCTCGACTGCCGCCTGCTCACGCTCACCGGGTTGGGCGGCTGCGGCAAAACCCGCCTGGCGCAGGACGCAGCCGCAGCCGTGGCCGGGCGCTTCGCCGATGGCGCGACCTTTGTTGCGCTGCAGCCCATTCCGCGCCCCGACCTGATCGTTTCGGCGATTGCGCAGGCGCTCGGCCTGGTGTTCTATGGCGATGCGCCATACGAGCAGCTCGCCGCCTTTCTGAGCAGCAAAACCATGCTGCTCGTGCTCGATAATTTCGAACACCTGCTCGACGGCGCTGCACTGCTGAGCGATCTGCTGGCCGCCGCGCCCGGCCTGACGGTGCTGGCCACCTCGCGCGAGCCGCTGCGCCTGCAGGAAGAATGGCTGTTCCCACTCGGCGGCCTCTCCGCACCGCTGAGCGTCTATTCCAACAAGCTGATGGAATACGACGCGGTTCAGCTTTTTCTCGCCCATGCGCGCCGCGTGCAGCCCTCCTTCGAGCCGCCCAACGAAAACGAGGCAGTCATCCAGATCTGCATGCTGACCGGCGGGCTGCCGCTGGCGCTGGAGCTGGCCGCCTCGTGGCTCAAGGGCCTGCACGCCGCGCATATCGCGCAGGCCATGCGCCACAACCTCGACCTGCTTTCGAGCAACATGCGCAATATCGAACCGCGCCACCGCAGCATGCGCGCCGTCTTCGACCACTCGTGGGAATTGCTGAGCGAGCGCGCGCGCCAGATCTTCGCGTGGCTGTCGGTATTTCGCGGCGGCTTCGCCAGCGCGGCGGCCGAGCAGGTGGCCGGCGCAACGCTGGCCGACCTGGCCGGGCTGGTGGAAAAATCGCTGCTGCAGCTCGACGCGGCCGGGCGCTTTGGCATCCACGAGCTGCTGCGCCAGTATGGCACCATGCAGCTCGCCATGCGGCAGGAAACTGATGCCGCCTTTGCTGCGCACAGCCGCTACTACGCCGATCTCATGCGCCACCACGAAGCATCGCTCAAAAGCCCGCAGCAGCTCGAAACCATGCAGGCGATCGAGCAGGATTTTGAGAACTACCGGCAGAGCTGGGAGTGGGCGCTGGCAAACCAGCAC
>LJCR01001353.1 GCA_001399705.1 Kouleothrix aurantiaca | reverse complement strand
GTGTAGCGCATCATGAAGGTTGCGGGCGGCAGCAGGCGCATGCTTTCTTTGATTATACGCTCCAGCAGCGGCAGCCTGCCAAGCTGCTCGACCGTGGGGGCAGCGCCACCGAGCACGGCGGCCAGCTCGTCCTGCACATCCGCGAGCACGCGCGGGTGCTGCGCCAGCAGAAACAGCGCCCACGTCAGCGCATTTGAGCTGGTTTCGTGCCCGGCTACGAAGATTACGCTGGCCTGGCCGATCAGTTCGTCGTCGGAAAGCGCCGCGCCATCTTCATCGCGGGCGGCCAGCAGCATGGAAAGAACGTCGTGCTGCGCGCCCGGGTTGGCGCGCTTCTGCGCGATCATCGCCACAATCCGCGCCTCAAGCTGGTCGGACAGGCGCAGCAGGCGGCGGAAGGGCGTGGCGGGCAAATCTTTCGGCAGGAGCATCACGCCGCCCGACTCCAGGCCATCCATCCAGTGATGAATAAGCGAACCGACGCCGCCGGCATCGTGCGTCGCGTCCACGCCAAAAAGCGTCTGCGAGGCGATGCAGAGCGTCAGGTGCTGCATAGCGCGGGCCATGTCGATCTGCTGGCCCACCCGCCAGCGCGCCAGCGCCGCCTCGGTAATTGCTACCATCTCGTCGCGGTAGCCTTCGACGCGCTTGCGGTGGAAGGCCGGCAGCATCAGGCGGCGCTGCTGGCGGTGCGTATCGCCATTCATGCTGAGCAGGTTGCGCGTGAGGCGGGCCAGCGCCGAGCTGGGCGGGGTGGTGAGTGGCGCGATCGGCGTGGAGTGGAACAGCGCCGCGTCGGACAGCACCTGCTGATTGTAGGCCGGGCCAAACGCGAACATCCACCAGGGATGGTTGCGCATCACGCCCGCAAGGTCGCCGTAGTCGCGGCGCAGGGCGCTCATCAGCGCAATCGGGTCGCGCAGGAAGGTGATTGCCTGGCCGCGCCAGCCAAAGCGCGCGCGTGGGCCGGGAATTGTTGCAGTGAGCGGTTGTGTTGCCATTGGTGTTCCTGATCAGGGTTGAGTTACTGGGAAGTTAACAGGTTTCAGGTTTGCAGGTTGCGAAGAACCAAGAACCGCAAGTAGTCGGCAGTAGGCAGATAGCAGTAACCTGCAACCTTCAAACTTTTAAACCTGCAACGTCTTTGCCATGAGTGCCAGGCCCTCGCGTGCCTCGAAGCCGAGCTTGCGGTTGATCGCCAGCATGCTCGGGTTGTTCGACTCGACGGCGGTGCGCAGCTCGTGGCAGCCGCGCTCACGCGCATAGGCAATTGTTTCGAGCTTGAGTGCCATTGCCACGCCGCGCCCGCGATACCCCGGGTGAATGGCAGTGATGCGCTGGTAGAGCCGCTCGGGGCGGGCCGTGTCGGCGTGCAAAAAGCTCATACCCACGTAGCGCGGGCCGTCGCGCACAATGAAAAACGCCTCGGGCAGCGATTCGGGCAGGCCAGTGGCTTGCTGGGCCAGCCAGCTCGGCGGCGCGTCGGCGTGCGGGTGCAGCGGAATTGGCACATCACCCGCGACCAGCGCGTAGAGCGCGTGAAGTGGCGGCAGCCAGTCCGCGCCGCGCGCGATCTCGGCCGCGGGTGTGGTGATCGTCAGGCCACCAAGCTTGGCGTAAGCGCCGACAAAGCGCGACGGATCGCATGTGCGCGGGTCGAGTGCGAAGGCCCAGCTATGCAGCAGCTCGCGGAAGCCGCGCCGCGCCAGCGCGGGGTGTAGCTCGGCCAGCGTGTCGTCCACTTCGAGCAGCAGCTCGCGGTAGCCATGCGCGGCAACATCGGCCTGCACGCGCTCGTACAGCGCCGCGCCAATGCCCTGCCGCTGCTGCGCGGGCAGCACGCGCACGACGCACCAGGCGCGCCCGGTTGGCGGTGCCCACGCAACATCGAACCAGTA
>LJCR01001352.1 GCA_001399705.1 Kouleothrix aurantiaca | reverse complement strand
TACCAATATGATGCGACTACCGACAGCCTATTTCCCCAAGGTTCAATTTGCATCTCTTGAAGCCTTTCACCGAAAAGGAGCTCTAGCGAATCCCGTGTAAATCGCCAATAATCTCGAGGCACAGCATGATATTGATAAGCGGCAGGAACAGTTAAAAGTAATCGCCCACCTGGTTTGAGAATGCGATACAACTCCGCAGCAGCAAGAAAAGGGTTGGGAATATGCTCAAGCACCTGCGTGCACACGATCACATCGTAGGTATTATCTGGAATTTGGGGGCAAGCCTGAATGTCCCCCACTATCGTTACCCCCTGCCCCTCCTCCAAATTCAAAATATCATATTGGGCAATATTCGATTTCGGAAAAATATGTTGGTAGCGTGCATCGCCAAACTCCAGAAATCGACCATGACACTCACGAGCATAGCGACCCAAAAACTGATCAATATAGAAGCGCCCAGGTGTATCTGCTCTTCCGCTTAGAAAAGCGAACGGGTTGAGACGCGATTGCCAAGCAATCCAAAGCATTGCTGCTAAAAAGCGCTTCGTAATTTTCTCAACTCTGAGCAGAACCCAATAAACTATTCGACGCGTAGGCATAGCAAGTTTCACACTTCCCTTTTTTCAGAGTCCACCATTAGAGACTTTCTCACAAAGTATGGTAGCAATGCAGCTAATGCGCGTTTGAAATACTGAGCACGCACGACAAAACGACTTACTGATGCAGGCCATTGCTGAGATTGTAGGTGCTGAAGACCTTGTAGAAGCTGTTCACCGGTTACTGTTTCGATATCATAGCAAATATCATCAATACCCAGAGCCTGCATAATTCCATGCGATTTATGGAGGTAGCTTATCGCAATCGCTGGAATGCCTGCATTTATAGCAAGAATAACTGAATGCATCCGCGTGCCAATAAAATAATCCATTTCCCCATACATAGATTGAAGCAATTCTGGATGAACAATTTCATGCATGAGTAAAACACGCTCTGGTTGAAGAACTTGATTGCGAACACGGATATTAACTGCCCTATCATCCCAGGCGCTAAATCGATTATAGCATTGAGAAAACAAGAAAATAATCCAACCCTGTTTATTCATTGCATTAATGCAAGCGACTATAGCCCGTTCATATGCTTCTTGAGAAGCATATGAACGACTCTGCGCTCCCCAGTCAAGTAGTGTCATACCAAGGCGAGGGGATTTATCTGCTTCGTCAAACCCGATTTGCTTCAATATAGATTGAGCTTGATATTTAGATACATTTGTCATACCAAAGGCTAAATCTGGAGCCAAATATACATTCTGCGAAATACCAAGTTGCTCTATTAATGACAATGATGATCTTTCACGAACAAAAGTCATGTCCGATCTTCGGACAATCATACTAACTAAAAAACGATATATACTTTCTCGAAAAGGGCCAATAGATTGAGGCAATAAGACTAAAGGCTTGTTTAAAGCCAAAGTTAACAGATGACCACCTAATAAAAATACTGTCCAAGGCAATAAGCTCTTAATCTCGGCGAACATACCACGCGGTTTTTGCGTCTCATAAAGATATCCGCCGCCACAAGCAAGTACAATATCAGCCATTGCAAATGATTCAAACATTTTTTGCCTATCTGAATCGTTAAATACTCTTATAATTCTTTTCAGTAGACGATAAAATATTACACCAACCACTATCGAAAATAAGTATCGCATTCGATTAAATAGAGAAGTAAAAATAATTATGCCGTTCTCATCGATTTGAAAGGCAAGAGAATCTATAGATGGAATAACTTCGTATTTTGGCAGATATTTTTTTGCAGAATTTGTATCATAAAAGGACAGGGAAATAGTTGCTTGCGGAAAAGCAGCTTCAACAACTTTTAGAGTCTCCACATAGATAGCAT
>LJCR01001351.1 GCA_001399705.1 Kouleothrix aurantiaca | reverse complement strand
GTAATCGACGCCGCACAGGTTTTCGAGGAAGTTATAGCTCAGCTCAGGGTCGTCGCGCAGCGCGCGCGCCACCTCGACGATCGCGCCGGGCTTGACGAAAATGCTCAAATCGCCGCGATACTCGCTGGTGCTGTCAATCGCGTCGGGCAGCGCGCCGCGCAGCCGCTCGATCACCGTTGCGTTATCCATACAACCTCAGTATGCAGGAGGCAGCCAGCAGTGGCACTCTCTGCGAAACAATGCTTACCGCAGCCGACTGCGAACTGCCGCTAGGCGAAAATCTTCTCGCGCTTCTCGAGCGGGCGAACCTCGCCAGTGATGCGCATGCGCTTGACCTTCTCGTGCAGCTGGATGATGCCGTCGATCAGCGCCTCGGGGCGCGGCGGGCAGCCAGCCACATATACATCCACCGGCACAATCTCGTCGACGCCCTGGACGATCGCGTAGTTGTTGAACACGCCCGCGCACGACGCGCAGTCGCCCATCGCAATCACCCACTTCGGGTCGCTCATCTGGTCGTACAGGCGGCGCACCACCGGGGCCATCTTGCGCGACACGCGCCCGGCCACGATGATCAGGTCGGCCTGGCGGGGCGAGGCACGGTTGATCTCCATACCAAAGCGCGAAAGGTCGTAGTTCGCGCCCTGCGAGCCCATCATCTCGATCGCGCAGCAGGCCAGCCCGAACAGGAGCGGCCACATGGCATTCGTGCGGCCCCAGTTCACCACCGTTTCAAGCGAGGTGGTGACGATGCCCATATCGCCAGCTTTTTCTTCTAATCCCATTCGAGTGCCCCTTTTTTCCAGATGTAGATGAAGCCGATCAGCAGGATGAGCATGAAGACGCCGATTTCGATCAGGCCGAACACACCCAGCCGCTTGTAGACAAGCGCGTAGGGGAAGAAGAAGATGACCTCGATATCGAACAGGATGAAGATCATCGCCACGAGGTTGAACTTGATCGGGAAGCGCCGCTGGGCCGAGCCGATCGGCTCCATGCCCGACTCATACGGCATCAGCTTGCGCTTGGAGGGGCGCTGCGGGCCAAGCACGCCCGAGGCCACAATCACAAACACGGCGATGAAGGTGGCGACCAGGAACAAGACCAATATCGGCAGGTAATCCGAGAGCATCGCTCAGGCTCCTTGTGGCTGAGATGCGCAGCGCGCTGGCGTGCTGCCCGACCAGGTTCGCAAATGCACGGGTGCGAGATTTTGGGTACGCTTTGCGCCCTGCATTATACCCTGTTTGCCACTTGTGTCAAGAAGAACAAAGTTCGAAATACGGCATCCTGATCGCGGCGCGGGGCTCCTTCGGCAATAAAAAAACGAGGGCGCAAAGGATGCGAACATCCCCTGCGCCCTCGCGCGTTGCCGTTGTGCGTGCCTACGCAGTGGCCTCGGCCGTGGTGCCGCGGTCGTTCTCGCCGACGCGGCGCAGGCTCAGGCCCATGCGCTGGCGCTGCTTGTCGAGGCTGATGATCTTGGCCGTGACGATCTGGCCCGGCTGGAGCAGATCGCGCGGCTGCGCCTGCGGGTCGACATCCAGCTCGCTGGCGTGGATTAGGCCCTCGACCGCTTCTTCGATCTGGACGAAGGCGCCAAACGGCGCAACATTCGTCACCGGCCCGCTCACAACCTGACCCAGGCTGTAGCGCTGGTCGATCGACTCCCACGGGTTCGACTGCAGGCGGCGCAGGCTCAGGCCAATGCGCTCGCGCTCGGCGTCGATCTCGACGACCATGACCTTCACTTCCTGGCCGGGGGTCAGCACCTCGCGCGGGTGGTTGACGCGCTGCCACGACAGCTCGGAAATGTGCGCCAGGCCGTCGGCACCGCCCAGGTCGATGAACGCGCCAAAGTTCGTCAGCTGGTTCACGCGGCCGGTCAGAATATCGCCGG
>LJCR01001350.1 GCA_001399705.1 Kouleothrix aurantiaca | reverse complement strand
GTCCAGGCCAGCAATTCTGCGAGCGAGTGCCAGCGCGTTCCCAGGCTCCAAACCGTGCCGTCGCGTACCAGGCCTAACGTGGCACGGCCTCCATCGTCGGTAACGCGGCAGAGATACACCGCCGTTCCTTTCTCCAAACAGGTTCCCCAAGATTAACACAACGCCAACACTTCTTATACGTTTCTCAGATGCGTGCGTGCTATTATAAAGCCAGATTTCTGAGCGGAGGAGTGTACGACTATGTCATTTAATACCAATCGTCTGACCGAAAAATCCATCGAAGCGATCAACGCATCGCAAACCATAGCCGAGCGTAACGGCAACAGCCAGATCGAACCCGAGCATCTGCTGCTCGCGCTGCTTGAGCAGGGCGACGGCGTGGTTCCGCAGGTGCTGGGCAAAATGAACGTGCCGGTTGGCGCGCTAGCGCAGCAGGTGCGCGGCGAGATCAACAAGTTCCCGCGCCAGAGCGGCAGCAACATGCAGGTCAGCGTATCGAGCCGGCTGCGCACGGTGCTGGTGAAAGCGCACGACGAGCTTGCGCAGTTTGGCGACGAATATGTTTCGACCGAGCACCTGCTGCTGGCGACCCTGGCGCACGCTGGCGGCGGTGCCGAGCGTTTGCTGAAGCAGAGCGGCCTTGATCGCACCAAGCTCATGGCCGCGCTGCGCGAAGTGCGCGGCAGCCAGCGCGTCACCAGCCCGAACCCGGAAGGCACCTACGCCGCGCTGGAGCAGTATGGTCGCGACCTGACCAAGCTCGCGCAGCAGGGCAAGCTCGACCCGGTGATCGGCCGCGACGAAGAGATTCGCCGCGTGATTCAAATCCTCTCGCGCCGCACCAAGAACAACCCGGTGCTGATTGGCGAGCCGGGCGTCGGCAAAACCGCGATTGTCGAGGGCCTGGCCCAGCGGATTGTGCGCGGCGACGTGCCCGAGGCACTGAAAGATCGCAAGGTCGTCGCGCTCGACATGGGCGCGCTGATCGCGGGCGCGAAATACCGTGGTGAGTTCGAAGAGCGCCTGAAAGCGGTGCTGAAAGAAATTCAGGAGCGCGAGGATGTGATCCTGTTTATCGACGAGCTGCACACGGTTGTGGGCGCGGGCGCGGCCGAAGGCGCGATGGACGCGGGCAACATGCTCAAGCCCATGCTGGCGCGCGGCGAGTTGCGGCTGGTTGGCGCAACCACGCTCGACGAATACCGCAAGCACATCGAGAAGGATGCCGCGCTGGAGCGCCGCTTCCAGCCGGTGGTGGTCGAGCAGCCCAACGTCGAAGACACGATCAGCATTCTGCGCGGCCTGAAAGAGCGCTACGAAACCCACCACGGCGTGCGCATCACCGATGGCGCGATTGTCGCGGCGGCGGTGCTGTCGGATCGCTACATCTCCGACCGCTTCCTGCCCGATAAAGCGATCGACCTGGTGGACGAAGCCGCCGCGCGCCTGCGCATGGAGATCACCAGCGACCCGCAGGAGCTGGACGACCTGAAGCGGCGCATGATGCAGCTTGAGATCGAGCGCGAGGCGCTGAAAAAGGAAAAAGATACCGCCAGCAAAGATCGGCTGGCGCGGCTGGAGCAGGAGCTGGCGAACCTGCGCGAGCGCCGCAACGCCGTCGAGGCGCAGCTGCAGCGCGAGCGCGAAGTGCTGGCGCGCGTCCAGAAGATCAAAGAGCAGATCGACCAGACCCACGTGGCGGTTGAGGCCGCGCAGCGCGAGTACGACTACAACAAGGCCGCCGAGCTGCAGTATGGCACGCTGACGCGGCTGGAGCGCGAGCTGGGCGAGGCCGAGGCGCAACTGAAGGCGCACGAAAGCACCCTGCTCAAGCAGGAAGTCGACTCGCAGGATGTCGCGGCGATTGTCTCGCGCTGGACGGGCGTGCCGGTGAGCAAGCT
>LJCR01000135.1 GCA_001399705.1 Kouleothrix aurantiaca | reverse complement strand
GCCATAACATCTTGACATACAAGCGGCACCAAATTCAAATCCACTTTCCCCGACTCAATTTTGGCGAGGTCGAGCAAGTCGTTGATCAATGCCAGCAGGTGGCGCGCGCTGCGCTGGACATTCAGGAGCTGGCGTTCCTGATCGGTGTTGAGCGCGCCGGGCAGGCGCATCAGCAGCGTGCCGGTAAAGCCAATAATAGCGTTAAGCGGCGTGCGCAGCTCGTGGCTCAGGCTGGAAAGAAAGGCGCTCTTGGCGCGATTGGCGCGCTCTGCTTCGGCACGCGCCTGCTGCTCGGAAGCAAACAAGCGTGCATTTTCGAGCGCCAGCCCCGCGCGGTCGGCCAGCTCCTGCAGAAATTGCTGATCTGCTTCCGTATAGGGCCGGCCCGGGCGGTCGCGCGAAAGGCCGATGGTGCCAAGGATGCGCCCGCGCGCGCGCAGCGGCACGATCAGCAGGCTTGCCATGCCAAAATGCTCGAGGTAGGGCCGGTACTCGGGTTTGATCTGGCTGTAGGCAAGCTCTGGTGGCACCACCGGGAGCAGAAGCGCCTGCCCGCTGGTAATGACACTGCCAGCCATACCTTGCGTGGCTGGGTACGCGCCGCCCAGCAGTTTGTACATAAATGCAGCTACCTCTGGGTTGGCATGGCAAATCTCCACCGCCCGCATGCTCTGTCGATCATCCGACAGCAGCGTGAGAATACACGCGTCGCCGATTGCCTCGCTGACATGACGCACTGTGGTTTCGAACAAGGGCTGCAGGTTCAGGCTTGCTTCGGCAAGCGCCTTGGAAAGCTCGGCGAGAATGGTTGCCTGCGCGGCGTTGTGCTGGATGCGCGCTTCGAGCTGGCTACGCTCGGCGATTTCGGCATGGAGCTTGGCGTTAGCGTACGCTAAATCGGCGGTGCGCGCGGCCACGCGCTGCTCCAGGCTTGTGTTGAGCTTGCTGATCTGTTCTTCGGCCTGCTTGCGCGCTGTGATGTTGCGCTCGATGCCTGCCAGACCAATCAGCTGGCCATCTCGATCGGCGAGGGGCAGCTTGATCGTCGAAAACCAGTGCGTATTGTCGAAAATGTCGCGCTGCTCCTTTTCAAGGCCAATAATGGGCTCGCCGGTAGCAATAATCTGTTGTTCTTCCTCATAGTACGTCATGGCGACGTCCGGCGTATAGAAATCAAAATCGGTTTTGCCAATAAGATCGCTCGCCTGGCGCACGCCTAGAAAGTCGGCGGTGGCCTGGTTCGCAATCAGGAAGCGGCTGTGCCGATCTTTGAGAAAGATCAGGTCGGGAATATTGTCGATCAGGGCGCGCAATTTGTTGCGCTCGGAAGCGACTTGCTCTTCCGCCCATTTGCGCGCTGTCACTTCGAACATAATGCCCTGCAAGAAAAGCGGCTGGCCCTCGGCATCGCGCACGACCGTCGCTTCATCGCTAAACCATAAAATGCGCCCATCGCGCGCCAGCAGCCGGAATTCAGTGCGGATCGGCGCATTGTTATGCGGCGCCGCCGCGATCTGGTTCAGCACCTGCCCAATATCGTGCGGGTGCAGGTGTGTAAGCCAGCCTTGCGGATTGTTGGCCCATTCCTCGGGCATAAAGCCAAGGATTTTTTCGATATGCCGGTTGATGTAGAGGGTGCTGCTGCTACCATCGAGCGGTACCTGGTAGACAATCGCCGGAAGATGCTCAAGCAGGGTGCGGTGAGTAAACTCAGCGGTGCGAAGCGCCTGTTCGGCCCGCATACGCCCGGTGATGTCGCGATAATTCAGCACCAGCGCGGCGACAGTGGGCACAGCAAGCATGTTGCTGGCGGCAATTTCCAGCCACAGCCAGTCGCCATTTGCGTGGCGTACGCGCAGCTGCACCAACACCTGCTGGCTGGGATCGAGCAGGAGCGATTGAAGCAGGACGTGCGCGTTTGCCACGTCGTCGGGATGCAGCAGTGCCAGGCTGTGTTGGCCAACTATTTCTTCAGAAGTATACCCCAACAAGTGGTAGGTTGATGGCCCGCTATAGATGATAAATCCACCTTGTTCCAGTAGCGCATAGCCATCGGCACTCTGTTCGATCAAGGCGCGGAAACGCTGCTCGTTGGCAACCAGCTGCGCGTGCGCGCGCCGCTTTTCGTTCTGCGCCGCGCGCAGATCGAGTGCACGCCGGGCCGCCGGGCCAAGCCGCGCCAGCCGAGCAGTGCAGATATAATCTGCTGCGCCGCGCTGCATTGCCTCAACCACCAGATCTTCGCCGCTTTCGTCTGCTACCACAATCACGGGAATAGCGCAGTCGCGCGCCTGGGCAAGTTCAAGCGCGCGTAGCGCCTCGCCCTGCGGCAGGGCATCGCCCACCAGAATAAGATCGACAGCCGGGCTGATGGCGGCCAGAAATTCCTGCTCGGTTGCAACGTGGGTGCAATGCGGCGCAAAGCCGGCCTGCCGTAGCGTGTTCAGCAGCGAGTCCATAATGGGCTGAGAATGGCTGAGTAAAAGGAGATCAAGTGATGTTAGCATAGCAATGTTTGGCTGGCATTCCATAAGAGTCGAGCGATTTACACGCTACTCGTGTGGTCATCGATTGCGGTATATTCTACCGGCAATATTAGGGTAAAGGTGCTCCCTTTGCCGAATACGCTGCTCAGCTCGATTGTGCCGCCAAGCAGCTCGGCAAGCTTACGCGAAATGCGCAGGCCCAAGCCGGTGCCTTCACGCGCGCGAACTTCGACTGTATCGGCGCGCCCAAACTCCTGGAACAAACGCGCCTGATCGTCGGGCCGGATGCCGATGCCGGTATCGGCAACCGAAATGAGTATCTGCTGATCGCGCTGTTCCAGGCCCACCCATACTTCCCCGCTGTCGGTAAACTTGACGGCATTGTTCACGAGGTTGATCAGTATCTGGCGCAGCGCCCGCCCATCGCTCTGAATGCGCACATGGTCCTCGGGCATCCGCAAGTGCAGCCCAATCTGCTTCCCATCGGCCAGCGGGCGCAGGCTCGCCACAACTTCCGCCAGCAGTTCCTGGCAGGGCACCGGCGCCAGGCGTATTTCGGCGCGCCCCGACTCGATCCTGGCTAGATCGAGCAGATCGTTAATCAGCGCAAGCAGGTGGCGGCTGCTGCGCTGGATGGTGGTAAGCTGGCGCTCCTGATCGAGCGTCAGCGGGCCGGGCAGGCGCATGAGCAGGGTGCCGGTAAAGCCAACAATTGCGTTGAGCGGCGTGCGCAGCTCGTGGCTGATGCTGGCCAGGAAAGCGCTCTTGGCGCGGTTTGCCCGCTCGGCTTCGGCGCGCGCCTGCTCGGCTTCGGCGAACAAACGCGCATTTTCAATTGCCAGGCCGGCTCGATCAGCCAGATCCTGCAGAAAGCGCTTGTCGGCCAGGCTATACGGCGGGCTGGATGCAATACGCGTCAGGCTGATCGAGCCAAGCACGCGGCCACGCGCCCGCAGCGGCACGATCAGCAGGTGAATTTCGGAAAGCCCTTCCAGGAATTCGGAGTAGCGCGCGTCGATCTGGCTGCGTGCATAGGCAACAGGGATGTTCGAGAGTAGCAGGGCCTGGCCAGAGATTGCAATGGCTGCGCTCCAGCCGGTGTCGGCGCGGTCGGGCGAGGCATCCACCACATGTTTCAGCATCTCGATCTCATCTGAAAGCGGGCCAGCCAGCGCAACCGGCTGCATCCACAAGCGATCTTCAGAAAGCAGCGAGAGCACGCAGACATCGTCCATCAGGCAGGCAATGCGCTGGGTGATAGTGTTGAATAATGCTTGCAGATCGTGCCGGATCTCGGCCATTGCCTGCGAAAGAGTTGCCAGCGCAATCGCTTGCTCGGTTTGCTGCTGCTGCCAGCGCGCCAGCTCAGTACGCTCGGCGATCTCGTTCGCCAGCGCGGCGTTGGTATGCTGCAGGCGTGCAGTCAGCCGGTTGCGCGCATATACCACCGATACCTGGCTGGAAACTGCAATCATCAGGTCGACATCTTCGACCGTGAAATCAGGGTCATCGAGTGTGTTCAGGGCCATGAGCACGCCAAATGCCTCGTCCCCGGAAACCAGCGGCGCGACGATCATCGAACCCGTCTGGGTGTGCTTGCGCCGCTGCTGGATTTCAACACTCTCGCGCTGATCGGGCCGCCCCTTGGCCGATATTGCCGGCCGCAGTTCGCGCATGGCCCAGCCGGCCAGGCCACTGAAATAGTCGTCAGCGGTTGCCAGCTGCTGGATGGCATTTCGGTTCGGCCCGCCAGCAATATGGCGCTCGATGCGATGCTCAGCCAGATCAAAAGTTACCATCACAATGCGATCGGCGCTGAGCGTTGCGGCCACCCGCTCGATGGTGCGCTGCAGTGCGTCGTCCAGATCATCGGACCCAATCGCATCGTTGGTGATCGCATACAGGGTGCGCACACGCTCGAGCGCGGCGCGGAGCTCGGCGGTGCGCTCGGTTACGCGCGCTTCAAGCGCCGCGTGCGATTGCTGAATTGCGCCGTACAACTGCGCATTGCTGATTGCCAGGGCGGCGCGGTCGGCCAGATCTTGCACCAGGCTCAGGTCGTTGCTGTCGAACAAAGGGCGCTCGGGCCGGTGGCGCGATACATACAGCACGCCAAAACTGACACCCTGCGTGCGCAGTGGCGCAATAATCGCGCTATGAATGTGCAGCTTATCAACCAGCATATGGTAGCGCCTGGGGATCAGGTCGCGCAGACGATCGTTATCAAATGGCGCGAGCAGAAGCGGCTGAGCGCTGGCCATGACCCGTTGGCTGGTTTGAAGTATTGCCGCATCAACGGGGATGTGGCTCATGATTTCGCGCATGATCGCGTATTGCTCAGGCGTATCATCGTAGATCGCAGCAACACCAAAGCGATTGGTTTCAGGGTCGATCAAGCGGAGCGTACACACATCGCCCAGCGTGCGCGAGATCGTTGTGGTGATTTCGTGCAGCACCGTCTGGAAATCGGGGCCAACGGCTGTAAATGCTCGCGATGCATCGGAAAGCACCTGCAAGCGCGCGGCTTGCTGGCGGCTTTGCTCTTCACCCTGCCGAATAAGTGTGGCATCCTGAATGGTGCCAACGCCCAGCACCGGGATCTGCACGCCTTCCTGATGGCGGAAATACATGCGAACATGCGCCACCAGCCAGTGCGTCGAGCCATCGGGATGAATAATGCGGAACTCGGCGCTGTAGCGCCCGCCCGTCGCGGGGTCGAGCACTTTTTCGAGATGCACTCGCACTGCGTCCAGATCATCGGCGTGTATGCGGGTCAGTACGTCTTCAACCGATATCACCGCCGATGCAACACCAAAGTGCTGCTTGGCAAGCAGATCGAACGACACCATCAAGTTGGCCGGGTCGAGGCGCCAGGTGCCCATGTTGCCAGCATCGTAGGCCAGGTTGAGCTGCTCTTCGCGCGTGCGCAGCTCGGCTTCGGCCTGTTTGCGGTCGGTAATATCTTGCAGCACGCCATACCAGATCACGCTGTTGTCGGGCTGCCGCCGCGGGATGGCGTGCGTTTCGAGCCACAGCTCGCCGCGTTCGGAGTTGAGAATGCGGAACTCGCTGTTCCAGGGTGTGAGCTGCTGGTGCGACAGCTTCAGCGAAGCCATCACGCGGTCGAAGTCTTCAGGGTGCCAGAAGGTCGAGAACATCGACGCATCGAGGGCAAGCTGTTCGGGGGTGAGCGGAAACAGATCGCGAATGCGCGCGCTCATATACGGAAAACGGCTGCTGCCATTGGGCTGGATCTGAAACGAGTGAACAACGCCAGGAACCGTTTCGACCAGGGTAATAAAACGGTCACGCTCTTCGCGCAGCGCTGCTTCAACCTGCACGCGCTCGGTGATGTCGATCATTACCCCATCCCAGACAACTGTGCCACTAGCGGCGCGATGGGGAACCGAGCTCAGGCGCAACCAGCGCAGCGGGCCATCGGTATGGCGCAGCGGCACCTCGGCATGGAAGGGCGCCATGTGCTGGAACGCGATGTGTTCGGCAACCTTCACGCGCTCGCACCATTCGGGATCGAGCAAGCGATACATTACGCCGGGATCATCCATCACGTCGCTGGCGGCAACACCGCAAAGCTGGGCAATATTTTCGCTGATGTAGGTAAATCGCGAGCTTTGGCCCGGCATATCCTCAAGCTGGTAAATCACGCATTCGGGCAGGTTTTCCAGCAGGTTTTTCAGCCGCGCCTCGCTTTCCTGCAGCGCGAACTCGGCCGCCCGCCGCTCGGTGATGTCGCGCGTGAGTTTGGAGAAACCGCGCAGCTGGCCGTGCTCATCATACAGTGCGGTTATCAGCACGCTGGCCCAGAACTCGCTGCCGTCGGCCCGAACGCGCCAGCCTTCGTTTTCGGCGATACCATGGGCCTGTGCCGCCGCCAACATCTGGGCGGGCACACCGCGCGCAACATCGGCCGGCCGGTAGAAGATTTCAAATCGCTGCCCTATAATTTCGTC
>LJCR01001346.1 GCA_001399705.1 Kouleothrix aurantiaca | reverse complement strand
CCACAGGCGCTGGCGGTCGCGCTGGCCGGCCAGCCCGTCGTCGCGCAGGCTGATGCGAAAAGCGCGCTGCTGCTGTGAGTCGATCGTGATGGTTTCGAGTACGCCCGGCGTGCCGCTGAAGATTGGCTGGCGCTGCTCGTTCAGCACACGCATCACAATCCGCAGGTTCAGCGGCCGCCCCGAACGATTGCGGATCGCGCCCTGAATATAGGGCAGGCCAAGTGGATTCTGGCCAACAAACTGAAGCTGGCTGATTTCGACCTTGCCCCGCAGCGACCACGGCACGCGAATTTTGCTTGGCTGAACCATCTCTGCGACTGCCATCGGGGCCTCCTTCTTTGGATTGGGGGTAAAAACCGCGAGTACTACTATGATAAATCGGCGGCGCGGGCGCCTCAATGAACCCATGGTACTATCTGGGTATGGGCAGGATGGCGCGTGTGATCTGGGCACCTCTGAATCGCGGATGAATGTGCTATACTTAGGCCCACAAAGAATGGCTCGTCGCGAGGAGATACCGCTATGCCATCGGTTCGAATTCCAACGATTATCGAACGAACACCCCGTGGCGAGCGAGCGTGGGATTTGTTCTCACGTCTGCTCCAGGAGCGGGTAATTATGCTTGGCACGCCGATCGATGATGAGGTGGCGGTGCCGATTGTGGCCCAGCTGCTGTTTCTGCAGCACAGCGACCCCGAGCGCGATATCTGGTTTTATATCAACAGCCCGGGCGGCAGCGTGCGCGATGGCCTGGCGATCTACGACACCATGCGCGCCATCCGCCCGAGCGTCTCGACGGTGTGCGTGGGCATGGCCGCCAGCATGGCCACGATTGTTCTGGCGGGTGGCACGAAGGGCAAGCGCTACAGCCTGCCGCACTCCACCATCCACATGCACCCGGCCATCGGCGGCGCGCGCGGCTCCGGCCCCGACGTCGAGATCCAGGCGCGCGAGCTTCTGCGCATGCAGCAGCTTGGCCGCCAGCTGATGTCGAACGACACCGGCCAGACGGTTGATCGCATTGCGCGCGACTTCGACCGCGACCTGTTTATGACGCCCGAGCAGGCCAAAGACTACGGCATCATCGACGAAATCCTGACGCGCGAAGATATGGCGAACCTCGCCGACAAGCGCTAATAAGCATTGGGACAAGCAGTAGGCAGCGGGCAGAAGATAGTTGATTCTGCCTGCTGCCTGCTACCTTTTAAGTAGGAGCTACCATGGCCCGCACTCGCAGCAGCAATACCGGCCGCGGGGCTTATGTCTGTTCATTCTGTGGCCGGGGCCAGGAAGAGGTGCAGCGCCTGATCGCTGGCCCCGGTACTGTGTGTATCTGCGACGAGTGTGTTGGGCTGTGCAGCGCGATTATTGCCGAGGAAGCCGAAGCCCAGCCCCAGGCCACCCGCCACATCGCGCCCGGGCCGCACCGCCTGCCAGTGCCACGCCGCATGCGCGAGCGCCTCGACCAGTATGTGATCGGGCAGGATCGTGCCAAGATCGTGCTGGCCGTAGCGGTGTACAACCACTACAAGCGCCTGCGCTCGGCGCACCAGCCCGACGAAGTCGAGCTGGGCAAAAGCAACGTGCTGCTGCTTGGCCCCACGGGCAGCGGCAAAACGCTGCTGGCGCAAACGCTGGCGCGCGTGCTCGACGTGCCGTTTGCGATTGCCGACGCCACCGCGCTGACCGAGGCGGGCTACGTGGGCGAAGATGTCGAGAACATCCTCCTGCGCCTGATCCAGGCCGCCGATGGCGATGTCGAACGCGCGCAAACCGGCATCATCTACATCGACGAGATCGACAAGATCGCACGCAAGGCCGACAACCCCTCGATCACGCGCGACGTTTCGGGCGAGGGCGTGCAGCAGGCGCTGCTCAAAATCCTCGAAGGCTGCGTGGCGC
>LJCR01001348.1 GCA_001399705.1 Kouleothrix aurantiaca | reverse complement strand
GAATTATTTCTAGATCATTTATATGAATGCATGTTTGATAAACTATATGAAAAAATAGATTTACCAGATGGGTACTATTTATATAACCCTATAAATGTTCACATAGAAACTATTGGCCACCAAAAATACGCAATCATCGAATATGAAAGAAACAATAATAATCAGCTTTAATTAATATATCACTATAGTTGAATCAAAAACACAAACGCAGTGGGCTAACACGCGCTTGCAGCGGACGCCGCTTCGCGTCGAGCAAGATCGTGCGTTTTTCAAATGACAGTATCTGCTACAATGTGGTTGCGATCTATCAGGGCGGCGCCGCTAAAGCGCAACCCGTTGGGCGCTTGCACCCTGTGGTACAGTATCCCCAATAACCGTAAGGAGGGCCGATGCACTCGCTTGTGTATGTCATCATTCCATCTACAACTACAGATATTTTTGCTACAGTTGAATATCTCTTGGCGGGGAGTGAGCAAAATCCGACGAAAGAATACAAAAAGTTTACTGTCCCCTGTGTGTGTATTAATTCCATCGCGCAACGCGAAACATATCAACAGTTTGAAAAAAGCGAAGAAGGACAAGAACTCTCCGCAATACTTCAGGATGCACGGAGAAGGAAGGATCGCGCAACAGAAGAAGTCATCCTAGTGAAACGGTTTCGCATTATCCACGCATTAGAGCGAGAACATCCGATGTATATGAAACCGGATCCAGAATGTGAGTATTGTCAAGGAACAGGCAAAGATACAGATGATTATGATCCAAACGGAGAATGGGATTATTGGGAAATAGGTGGTCGATGGAACCACTTATTTGTTGACACTACAACTATTACAGACCCAAAATCGCAGGAACTTATCGGAAATATCGCGTATGTTCGAGACGTTTTGACGAAAGGGACTCCAGCAGTTATTGTCACGCCGGAGGGTGAATGGCATACTGGACCAATAGTGTTCCATGACGAACTATTTGAGCCGGAACGAACGGAGGAAGAACTACAAGGACGAGTTGAGTGGAAAGAAAAAGCGCAACAAATGTTACAAGAATATGCAAATGAGATGGTTGTGGTCGTCGATTGTCATTCGTAAACCACTATTCGCGCCCAACAACCGCTTGCACGCTGACGCCGCTGGCGCGGCCCTTGACCTGGGCGTGTTTTTCACCGCTTTCCCGTGCCCGCCCTTGTCTCGCTCCACAATCCCGCCAGCGGCGCAGGTGAAGCGGAGCGTTGGGCGTGTCTCGTTTCACAGGTTGTCTTGATCTCGAAGGTCGCTTTCTGTCTTTTCGGCAGAAGAACGCAGTGCAACTCCGAAGGAACGAATCGAGCGTGGGATGAAGGCCCGTTGTGCCGCGTGATACCGTCAGCGCTTGCTCAACCCCGCGTGATGCGAAAGCTCGTTATGCTGAAGTGATTCTGGGCAAACGCTTGCGCAGCCCAGGTGCAGACAAAAGCCGGTTCTTTTCCACGTGGTCGCGGCAACGTTTTCTCAACCCTGCGTGGTACGAACGCCCGTTATGCCACGTGGTTCCGTTCAAGGTCGTCTCAACCCTGCGTGAGATGAAGGCTTGTTATCCTGTGTGTGGTTCCGTCAGCGTGGTTCGGCCGAGCGCATCTGTTCGTATCTCTTTCAGCGTGGTTAGCGTATGCCTCAGTTTGGCTATCTATCAAGGCTCACGCCCAACACGCGCTTGCAGCGGACGCCGCTTCGCGTCGAGCAAGATGGTGCGTTTTTCAGCGTCGGTATCTGCTACAATGTGACAGCCATCAATCGGTGGCGGCGCCGCTAAAGCGCAACCCGTTGGGCGAGTCTTCGGCGAAACGTGTCCCGACCACAACCTGCACTTTCTGGTGCTTCGCCACAAGAATGCTCTGCTGCCACGAAGGAACGAATCGAACGTGGG
>LJCR01001349.1 GCA_001399705.1 Kouleothrix aurantiaca | reverse complement strand
GAGGTTGGGCGCGCGAATGCCAAGCGGCGGCAGCGGGTCGGGCTGGTTGTCGAGCTTGGCGGCCATGCGCGTTGGCGCGTTGGGCGGCGGCACGCCTGCCAGCAGGTGGTAGAGCGTAGCGGCGAATGCGTACAGGTCGCTGCGGGCGTCGGTGCCCGCGCCGCGAATCTGCTCGAAGGGCGCGTACTGCAGCGTATAGCCATGCACGCTGCGCCCATCGTGCTCGAGGCCATGGGGGCCAGCCGCGCCTTTTGCCAGCCCAAAATCAAGCAGCATGATCTGGCCGTTCGGCGTGAGCTTGAGGTTGTGGGGCTTGATGTCGCGGTGAATCACGGCGGGCTGCTGCTGGTGCAGGTAGTTCAGTGCGTCAAGCAGCAGATCGGCCCAGATGAGCACCGTGCGCGGTTCAAACGGCCCGCCATTCGCCCGCAGCAGCTCAGAGAGATCCTGGCCTTCGATATATTCCATCACCAGGAAATGGTCGCCCTGCTCGGCAAAATGGTCGTGCACCGCCGGCAGCGCCGGGTGATGCAGGCGCGCCAGCAGGCGGGCTTCGCGCTGAAACGCTGCTACGCGCTCGGGAGCCGGGCTGAGCAGCATATGCTTGACGGCCACAATATTTTCCAGCCGCATGTCGAGCGCGCGATACACCGCGCCCATGCCGCCGTCGCCGATATGCTCCAGCACGTGGTAGCGCTGGTTGAGAATCGTGCCTTGCCTGAGCATGCGCGGGCTTTCTATTTGCTGAGGTCGAGGTAGTAGCCGATGCCGTGGCGCGATTGAATGACCTCGCTGTGTGGCTCGATCGCGCGGAATTTCTGCCGCAGCTCGCTGATTTTGCGGTGCACCAGTTCGATTCGGGCTGGATCATACTTTTCGCCCTGCCAGATCGCCAGCACACAGCTTTCGTGTGTGCAGATCTGGGACAGGTTGCGGTGATCGTAGAGGTGTTTCAGCAGGTGCAGCTGGCTGGGCGAAAGGGCCAGTGGCACGCCATGAAACTCGAAGCGCTGCTCGTAGGCGCGGAACAGTAGCTTCTGCGGCGAAAGGTCGGTTGTTTCCTGATCGACGAACTCAAGCAGCAGCTGCGGGCTTCCCAGCCCGATCCGGTCGCTGTTGCGCAGCCGATACTCGCCGCTCAGCCGGTCGCCGTTCACAAAGGTGCCGTTCGAGCTGCCAACATCGCGCAGCACGAAATGGTTGTCGTGGCGCTCGATCAGGGCGTGTTTGCGCGACACAGCCCCGCGCCCGATCACAATATCGTTTTTGGGGTCGCGGCCAAGGTGGCAGGGGGCAACGCCGAGGACAAATTCTTCAGGCTGGACGACCTCGTCGTGCGCGCGCAGCCTCGCACTCCCCGCGTAGGGGCTCGTGTCAGTAGGCACGTTCGTTCCTTTCGATGCAGTGCAGAACGAGCAGCAATACCAACAGGCGGAAAGAAATGCGAGATACTACAACAGATGGTAACCCCTAGTATACCAGATACGGCCGCGCCTGGTGCAGGGTGATCAGGAGGAAATCAGGAGAATTCGGAGGATGCGCGGAGGAATCAGGAGGAATCAGGAGAAGTGAAAGAATTGGGAAGATGGCAACGAGCAAACTCGGTAAACACAAACAGGCACATTTCCGCTAGACTATGTCCATCGCACCACTCCATCGCAGCCAGGTCCGCAAGCCGATCAACCGCACAGGAGGAAGGGTATGAGTTCTGTACTGCTGATTTGTGTGCTCGCTGTGGTTGGGTTTGTGATGCTGCGCCCCGCTCCGCGCACCCAGGTGATCTACGTGCCGATCGAGGTCACCGAAGCGCGCCGCCGCCTGGGCTGCATGCCATTCATCCTGCTCGGCCTGATCATCCTGTTCTTGATGGGGCTGGGCCTGATTCACTTCTAAGCATGTGCC
>LJCR01001347.1 GCA_001399705.1 Kouleothrix aurantiaca | reverse complement strand
GGGTGGCGCGCATCTCGACACACCGGTGGTGCTTGCGGCGGTGGGCGAAGCGCTGCGCACGCAGCTGGCCGAGCTTTGCCAGCTCGACACACAGGCCCTGCTCGATCAGCGCTATGCGAAATACCGCGCGATTGGAAGCTTCCAGGAAGCTCAGCACCATATGCTGAACGGCAATTCTGCCGAGCCGCTCACACCGCTCCCTTTCTAAGCCGTTTCCCTACAGCTCCTCGTAACTGGCGCCGCGCATCAGTGCACGGCGCCAGTTCTTTTGTTGCCATGCATCCCGGGGCGCGCTGCTGCGTATTACTAATCAGTGCGCGTCTCTGCCAGCGCGAGGCGTTGAGCCACAGAAACTGATCAGAGAGCGATAGATCAAAACGGCTCGGCGCAACGTTTATTTGGGTAAATCGGCTGAATATGAGCGCACTTTGCTTGGTAAATTAGTACTGATGTACGCCAAACCCTTGACGCTGCTATCTAAGGTTGCTATAATACGCCCACCTGGCCTACCAGGCCTCCCTCAATTCGCTCCCTGAGACCTAAAGTTGTATAGCAACGTCGTGACTAGACGAACGCGCCTGAGCGAGACAGCTCAACGACATGGGCGCCGGCATCCTGGTATCGCAACCCAACCTGTCTCGACACCGACTACTGCACCTTAGCAAGACCGCCTCAACATATCGCACATGCAACTGCATCGCTGTGCGTGGGGGCGGTCGTTCGTGATTCAGCGCCACAGCTGTACGGCTGCCGGTGGTGAACGGTCACAATCAGGAGGATCACAGATGACAACGCAAATCGGAACGTCGCTTCTGCAACTCGTCAGCGAGATGCAGGATCGCAAAAAATTTCAGGAGCTGAACTGGACGGGTACGTTCGGTGAGTACCTGGATGTCATTGCGCAGAATCCTATGGTCTCGCGGAATGCGTTTCAGCGCATCTACGACATGATCATGTCGTACGGAACCGAGGAGTTTATCGACGCCAAGAAGCGCTTGATTCGCTACAAGTTCTTTAGCGATCTGTCGTTTGATCAGAACGATGCAATCTTTGGCCTTGAGATCCCGCTGATGCGCCTGGTGAACTTCTTCAAGGCCGCCGCGCAGGGCTATGGCACCGAAAAGCGCGTGCTGCTGCTCCACGGCCCGGTCGGCTCGTCGAAATCGACAATCGTGCGCCGCCTGAAGAAGGGCCTTGAGCACTACTCGCGCACCGACGCTGGCGCACTCTACACCTTCGACTGGTACCTGGGCGAAGGAGACGACTTCGACCCGGCGCAGCTCAAGGAAACCGACTGGGAGTCGTGCCCCATGCACGAAGACCCGCTGCACCTCATCCCGCCCGAGCTGCGCGAGCGCTTTGTCGGCGAGTTCAACAGCGGGCGCGGCGAGAGCGAGCGCATTCGCATCATTGGCGAGCTGTGCCCCTCGTGCCGCTACAACTTCCGCGAACAGATGCTGCGCTACGGCGGCGACTGGAGCCAGGTGATCCGCCGCATTCGGGTGCGCCGCCTGGTCTTCTCCGAGCAGGATCGCGTCGGCATCGGCACCTTCCAGCCAAAAGACGAGAAAAACCAGGACTCGACCGAGCTGACTGGCGACATCAACTACCGCAAGATCGCCATCTACGGCTCGGACAGCGACCCGCGCGCGTTTAACTTCGATGGCGAGTTCAATATCGCCAACCGTGGCGTGATCGAGTTCATCGAAATGCTCAAACTCGACGTCGCCTTCCTGTACGACCTGCTCGGCGCCAGCCAGGAGCACAAGATCAAGTCCAAGAAGTTCGCGCAGACCGACATCGACGAAGTGATTATCGGCCACACCAACGAGCCGGAGTATCGCCGCCTTGAGAACAACGAGTTCATGGAGGCGCTGAAAGACCGCACGGTGCGTATCGATA
>LJCR01001345.1 GCA_001399705.1 Kouleothrix aurantiaca | reverse complement strand
GCGTGCTCCTTCGCGGGGCTTGCGTCCTCTTCGCGGGGCTTGCGTGCTCTTTCGCGGGGCGTGCATTGCCAGTTTGAATGCTGTTTGCTCGGGCCGCAGGGCCGCAGGGGCTACCCGCCCCTGCAACCCGGCCAGGGCTATCGCCCCGAACCCCAAATTTTAGGTGGTCGCCACATTATAAGAATGCATGTCATGCCTCCGTTATGCTTGCCGCTGGCAGCAGATGATATAGGGAAGTACACAACTAGAAAAGCTTGTACAGCTGTTCTCGTTCGATGCCTTGCCCCTATCCACAACGGAGGCATGACAACGGGCATTTCGTCTACCGGCCACGCTCTTTACGGGGTCTGGGGCAACGCCCCGGCCGGGGAGTGCAGAGGTTCGCGGCCGGCCCTTGAGCGTCTATCCTGAGCTTGCCGAAGGGCAGGGCGCGGGGCGCATAGTCCCAAGATACGTATTTCTCCCGATACGTGGAGCACCGGCAGGTAGTATACTGCTGCTACCCGCAAACGTTTCAATCAGCTAGCGAGAGAGGAACCCGGATGCGACGCTTCAGATGGTCGACGGTAGCCTTTGTGCTGATTTTGGTGGCGCTTGTGCTGCCCGGCGCGGCGTGGGCGCAAGGTGGCACGCTCGACCAGGCGAACGATGTGCCGGCGCAAAGCTACGTTGGTGAAGTCGAGTTCGAGATACAAACCTTTACCGCCGGGCGCGACGGCATACTTGATCGAATCGAATTGAAGGGATTTCGGCGAGCCACGACAGGCCAGGTCACGATTGTGATCACACCAGTTGATCAGAATGGCGCAACAACAGGCGTGGTGCTCGGCAGCGGGTCGTTTGATACAAGCACACTGCCAGAGTTTAGCGGTGATATGAATGCTGGTGATTGGGTGTCGGTGCCGATCAGTCCAGGGGTTCAGGTCCAGGCAGGCGTTCAATACGCAATCATAAAGACAACACGAAGCCCATCGCTGTTTCTCTGGTCTCTGTCGATCAATGACACCTACACCGGTGGCGCCGGATCGGGATACCCTGTGGGCCAGCCATACGATCATCTTTTCCGTACATATGTCCTTTCGGCGTCCACCGCCCCAAGCTGCAATGGCCTGGAACCCACCATCTACGTCCAGAACGGTGTGATCGTCGGCGGGCCAGACAATGGCAAGACCTACGCCGGCAAGTTCAAGGGCAGCAAGGGCAATGATGTGATCGTCGGCACCGAGGGCAATGATAAAGTCGAAGGCGGCAACGGCAACGACACCATTTGCGGCCTGGGTGGCAACGACTCGCTGAAAGGCAACAATGGCAACGATGTAATCGACGGCGGCAGCGGCAACGACAAAGTCGACGGTGGCAACGACGACGACCAGCTGATCGGCGGCGACGGCGATGATAGCGTGGAAGGCAACGACGGCAACGATACACTGAACGGCGGGAACGGCAAAGACCGGCTGGAGGGCGGCAAAGGTAACGATACGCTCACCGGCGGCGCTGGCCCCGACAAGTTCAGCGGCGGCCCTGGCACCGACACCACGCCCGACTTCAACGCCGCCGAGGGCGACAAGCGCACCAACGTGCCCTAGACCACGCGCGCTACCTGAAACACAAACGCTCCTGGTACGCATCAGGGGCGTTTGTGTTGCCAGCTTCACGCCAGTTTGCTCAGGCCGCAGGGCCGCCGGGGTAGTTCGCTTGAGCCACTGGGCTTTTGGGCTGGCCTTCCAGGCAGTACCATGTTGAAAGCAGCTTGCTCAGGCCGCAAGGCCGCAGGGGCTACCCGCCCCTGCACCCCGGCCAGGGCTATCGCCCTTGGAACCCAAATTTGATGTGATCGACCTTTTCAGCGTTTGGTTCTCATGCCTCCGTTGTGGTTGCCACTGGCAGCAGATGATATAGGGAAG
>LJCR01001344.1 GCA_001399705.1 Kouleothrix aurantiaca | reverse complement strand
CGCGCCGCTGCAAGCCCTCTACTGCTGCGAGGATGGTCTGATCGCCGGCCAGAAAGGCGTCGGCGGCCTGCAGGTCGGCTACCACATCGCGGGCGGGCATGTCTTCGCTGGCGTGCGCGACCACGGCGGCCTCGATCTCGGCGTCGCTGATCGGCGGGAAGCCTAATTCGGCATAGACCGCCTGAATGGCGCGCGCGCCTTCGCGGCGCACCGCGAGCGCTTCTTCCTCGGTGATCGAGCGCGTGCCGCCGTCGATCTGCATGTCGCGCTGGAGCACGTTATAGTCGTCGAAATCCTCGGCGTCGAAATTCCCGCCGCCGAACAGGTTGTCGCGCTTGGGGATGGCGCTGTAGCCCGAAAAAATGAAATCCGCGCCGGGGATGAACTGCAGCATGAGCTTGGCGGTTTTGCGAATGGCCGAGCGCGAGGCCAGCGCGGCGTTGCCCGAAGCGACTGCGAGCCCGAGCATGGCGGCGAGCAGGTTTTCGGCCAGCACGGCGCGTACGCCGCCCGGCAGTGACTCGGGCAAGGCGATACAGGAGATCGAGCCGTTCTGCACGCCCTGGCTGCCCGCGCCACGCGTCACCAGCAGGCAGCGCGCTTCCAGATACAGCATCGAGCGACCTTCGGCGTGGCCCATCAGCGCTTCCGAGCCGGTTCCCGAGGTGAAGCGCACCTTGACGCCACGCGAGGCGTAGGCCGAGGCCAGAAACGCCTTCGACCAGGGCGTGTCGTCGCCGTCGGCAAATGAGCGCTCGGTGCCGTAGACGGAAAGCGTTTCGGCGTAGGTTGTCAAACCTTTCATCGCCAGCCGCAGCCCAAGCGACTCCTCGACCGAGCATTGGGTGAGCACGCCGCCGCGCCCGGTTGGCGTGCCAACCAGAATGGCCAGCGCGTTGAAGGGCGCGTAGCGCGCCACGCCCACGGTCGTCTCGACCTCGGCAAAGCCGCGCGCCGCGGCCTCGGCGGCATCGGCGGCCAGCAGGGCGGGGTGCTCGCGCTTGTTGGTGACGTGGGCCTGGTTGGCGGGCTGGCGGCGCACACGCATCTTGGCGAGGCCGTTCATCATTTCCAGCACGTTCATGTGGCGCATGATCTCGACCAGCTTGGCGGGAGTGCAGCCAAGCGCCAGGCGCAGCACCTGCTCGCGCGGCACGTTGATGTCGGCCAGCATGCGCGCAATCTCAATCGAGGGCGTTGCCATCGCCTCGGCGGCGACCGCCAGGTCGAGCGCGTGGTCGGCAATGAACTGATCGAGCACGTCGAAGTCGGCGCGGGCGCGGCCATCCAGCTCGGCCACGCGCCCGTTTTCGAGCACGAGGCTTGGTGCGGGGTCGAAGGGGCTGTCGGCGACGACCAGGCCGGCCTCGGGCCAGGGCTCGACAAAGGTTTCGCGATTGATGTCGCGCTCATCCAGGATGGCAAAGCGGCGGGATCGCGTCATGGCAGGTCCTTTGGGGTTTACAGGTTGCAGGTTGCAGGTTGGAGCCGGGGCGTATCGCATACGCCTCACCGGCGAACGGCGAAAGTTTACCAAACCACGAAGACACGAAGACACGAAGGTTTAGAAGACGAAAAACGGAATGTTTTACCGCAAAGAGCGCAAAGGGCGCGAAGATGTACGATTGACGTTTGGGACGAAGGACGAACGTTTACCACGGAGACACAGAGGCACGGAGAATTATGATTGAGATGACCGACGACTGACGGCCGACCACAAACTGCCAAGCGCATACTGCGTACTGCCCACTGCCTCCGGCTGCGCGCTACAGTGTACCCGATTGTCGGGGAGGATGCCAGAACAGCGCGGCGGGAAATCGAATTTTGGTGTACGATTTTTGCCTGATCGTCCGTTTCATATGTGTAGCCAGGGGCCAAACAATTGAGCCACAGAGAACACCGAG
>LJCR01001343.1 GCA_001399705.1 Kouleothrix aurantiaca | reverse complement strand
CGGGCGCGCTCCAGGTGCTGCTTGGCCAGCGCCTGCGTGAGGTGCGGCAGGGGAGCGGCATGACTCAGGAGGAGCTTGCCCAGGCGCTCAGCGCGCGCCTGGGCGAACCGATTTCGCGCTCGACGCTCGGCAGCTATGAAACGGGGCGCCGCCCCCTGCCTGCCGATTTGCTGCTCCAGATTGCAGCGATTTGTGACGTGCCGTTGCAGACTTTCGCGCTGTCCGGCGCGAGTGAGAGGTATTCGAGCACGCCCGCAACCGGACAGGCTCAGCACGACCTCCCATCCCAGGTAGCTGCGCCAAAACCTAACTCGACGAGCGATCAGGCACTCACTCTTATCAACCAGAGCCTCCAGGCACGGCCGGATATTATTCCATACGTGCTTGAGCTGATCGCGGGGCTAGTCGAGGAGCCATCGCAAAAGTGAGTTACCAAAGGCTTAAACCCTTTGGCTTCCTGGTTCAGCGACCGCCGCGCCTGGGGTGACACCCAGTTCGGGCGGGCGCTGACCACGTTGCGGTCATTATCCAGATTAAAGCCATTCGCCGTATGCTCGACACGTTTAGTGCCCGTACCCTTGAAGACCACCTCAATGGCTGTGGCACCACAGCAATTCGGAGCGAGCAGCCAGCAGAACGTGAACGGGTTATCAAGGAGCTACTGAACGTTTTGACACGGCACACACGCTCGAATACTGAAAAGAGGCTCACCCGGCACATTGCCCGCAGCGTAGGAACGCCCCATTGCGGCAATGTGATCCTCCCGCGCTGCCCGCGTATTTACCTGCGGCCGATTGTGATCCATGTAGGCAGTGCGGGCTAGACGCTGATCGCTGAGTCGACCGCCCGATACTGTTGAAGCCACTCATGAGATTTGCCGTCATTCGCTGATAGCCGTCGATCCCCGCCTCGTCGTGAGCATTGTCGCAGTCAATCAGGAGAAGCGCCGGGCTGCCGCAGGCCGGGCACATCACCCGCCGTAGCGGTCGATTGCGGCGCACGTCAGCTACCCGCAGGGCGAAAGTGGCCCGGTCGAAGATATTTCCTGTACTGGCAACTCCCGGAGAAGCGCACGCAACCTTCGTGGCGTTTGTTCCAGGCCGCTGGTGGTGTTGAACTGCCAGCCGCCGCGCTACCTGGCTTCCAGCGCGACGACGTCAGGTCAATCTGGCAGCGCGGCGATGTCGATGATGTTCGTGAATGGAATGAACACCGCCGCGTGGTCGGCCGGCGGCTCTGTGTCGATGTTGAAAAAGTCCAGCGCAATGCCCAGCGGCGTCACACGCCGGAGCTGGAGCGGATATTTGCGGTCGGTCGGTGAGATAAACCCCTGCCCTTCGAGCAGCTTGAAAACTGGCGGGAGTGTACGCACCTCGACGACGAGCGTGTAGAGCGGCTCCCGGCCCTCCTCCATCTGCGCCAGGATTTCATCCGGCGTTCCCAATGCGACCGTATCGGCCAGCCCGATCAGGTCAAGGCCGGCCTTGCTGTCGTTGGCGTTGCTCTGCGTCACGAACTGACAGTAGATGGTCGCGCTCATCTCCACCGCTCCTCAATCGCTCATAAATTCGATCCTTTAGGCGCGGAAACCCAGAGCGTTTACTTTTGTTCGGAGCGCCTTGCTTGAACCAGCTTTAGCGCACGCGCCAGGACGCGGTGCAGAGGAACTGACAATCTCCTACCTTAGCATGGGTCGTCAAGCGCTTGCCTGTCTGTAGCTCGTGGAGGCTGAGAGAGCCTTCAGCTCGCGTCCCACCCACATACACGATCCCATACTTGGGATGGCGCACCCACGATCCACGCTTCAGTCCCAGGCTGATCGTGCCACCGTAGGGCTTGCGCTTTCCGCCCTTCTCTGGTTGCAGGCGGTGTAGTTGCCGACGATGGAACTGAAGCGGCGTGAT
>LJCR01001342.1 GCA_001399705.1 Kouleothrix aurantiaca | reverse complement strand
CGAGATCATCAATCCGCAGGGCGGCGGGCTGGCCATCCACGGCGCGATCATTGGCGCGCTAATAGCCGTGCTGATCTACACGCGCCGCAACAAGCTGCCGCTGCTCACCTGGCTCGATATCTGCATGCCGACTTTGCTGGTGGGGCAGGCGATTGGGCGCTGGGGCAATTTCTTTAACCAAGAAGCGTATGGCCGGCCAACGACCTTGCCGTGGGGGCTAGATATCCCGCCCGGCCACCGCATCCCGCCCTACGACAACCTCACGCAGTACCCGCCCAGCACGCGCTTCCACCCCACCTTTCTGTATGAGTCGCTGTGGGATGCCGGCGCGCTGCTGCTGGTTCTGTGGATCGAGCGGCGGTTTCGCGCCCGCCTGCGCCCCGGCGACAGCGCGCTGCTGTACGGGGTTTTGTATTCAGCCGGGCGCTTTTTTACCGAGGGCCTGCGCACCGATAGCCTGTGCGTTGGCGCATGCACGCTGGATGGAAGCTGCACCGGCGGCCTGCGCATCGCACAGCTGGTGAGCTTGGCGTCGCTGCTCGTCTGCGGGGCAATTCTGGCGTGGCGGCATCGCCCTGGCGCGGGGCATCCCGGCCAGCCGGCGCAAACGGCTGGCGTGGGCATGGCCGAATAGCCCATACAGACGCCACTGAGCGCACGGAGGGCACTGAGCGTTGATTCATTCGCTCAGTGCCCTCCGTGCGCTTCTTTGTGGTCAAACTCAAAATCACGCCGCCTGCTCGCGCAGCGCCCGCAAATCCGAATCATCCACCCAGCGCGCTTCGAGGTTTGGATCAAACGCAATTGCCTGCTGCAAAGCCGCCCGCGCCTGCGCAAGCTGGCGTTGCTGCGCGTAAAAACACGCCAGGTTGTAGCTGAACCAGCCCTTCACCCATTCCGGCACCGCCGCCTCAACAATGCGCCTGGCGCATTGCTCACGAATCTGCGTTGCGCGCGCGGCGTTGCCGTGATCGAGGAAGTACTGGGCGAGGTGTTCCTGGTCGTGCTCGTAGCACGCGCCAACGAAGGCAGTGTAGATCGGGTGCCCGCGAGTAATCGCGTCGAAACGTTTTGATGTGGTCAGGTCGTCTTCGCTAAGCTGCTCGGCCAGCGCAATCAGCTCGCCATACACGCGCTCAGAGTCGGCATACAATTCGACGAACGGGCGACCCTGCTGCTGCTCGAAATTCGTTGTGTTGATCTGTTCTTCGTCGGCGTCGCTGGCGGGCGGCTCCTCGCCGCGCAGAACCGCATGCGCTTTCGTCACGAGGTCGCGGTGCCAGAAGGTGCGGTGCGCAATATGATCTTTGATTGACCAGCATTCCCACGTGCCGGCGGCATTGCGCTCGCTTTCATCCATTGCCTGCAAAATTGCCTGCTCGTCGCGATGGTCGTGCTGCAACAGTGCGAGGACGATGGGCTTCAAAGGCGATGTGGCCATTGCAATGCCTCCTTGCTGTGCTGTTGCGGGCCAATGTACGCCTATGGTAGCATCAATACAGGCTGGAATTGGCCCTGTTTTCGCGCAAGCTCGTGCGCTAGCGCTGCACGCGCGACCTGCGCCGGCCCGCCCAGCCCAGCGCCACAAAAAGTGCCCCCAGCACGCCCAGCCAGCCCACTTTTAGCGAAGCCCCGCCGGTGCGCGGCAGCGTGGCCGGCTCGGCACTGCCCTGAGTCATTCGCCCGTCGCGCTGCGCCGAAACCGGGCTGTGATTTTTGATGTAGTCGCGCACCACGTCGCGCAGGTCGGCGATGCCGGTGTCGCGGACGGGCGCGGGCGCAAAAATATCCTTGTAGCCGCCCGCAACCTTGCCCTGGAAGTCGCTTGTCGCCACGCTATAGCTCGCCGCCGGGTCGAGCGGCGCGTAGCCCGCCGCCGGGCTGGCCGCGTCGCGCAGCAGTTGGA
>LJCR01001341.1 GCA_001399705.1 Kouleothrix aurantiaca | reverse complement strand
GGTGTTGGCGTTGTTGCCGTTGCCGGCCGCATCCTGCGCCACACCTGCTGGAATAGTGGCGATCACTGTGCCGCTGGTGGTCATTCCACTGACGGCTACGTTGTAGGTCGTGCCGTTGTTCGGGGCAATCTCGGTCACAACTGCCGTGGTCGCGCCGGCTGTGCCGCTCAGGGTCACGTCCGCGCCTGTAAATCCGCTCACCGGCTCGTCGAACACAACCGTGAAGTGGATCGGGCTGGCGCTGGTCGGGTCGGCCTGGCCGCCAGCCTGGTTGATTGTCACGCTTGGCGCAGTGGTATCGACCACCCAGGTATACGAATCCGGGGTTTGGTCGGCATTGCCCGCGCCGTCGATTGCGCGCACCTTGAAGGTGTGCTGGCCGTCGGCTAAGCCGCTGTAGCTCTGCGCGCTGGTGCAAGCCGTGAAGCTGCTGCCGTCGAGGCTGCACTCGAACGAGGCCACGCCGGTGCCGCTGTCGCTTCCACTAAACGAGAAGCTGGCCGAGCTGCTGTTGCTTGGGTTCGACGGCATGCTCGTGATCGTCGTGTCGGGCGGCGTGTTGTCCGTGTCGATGGTGGTTGGGTCGTTCGATGTGTTGTCGGAAGCGTTGCTGTCGCCACTGATCGACACCGTTGCGCTGTTCGTCACGCTTGCGGGCGCGTTGTTCGCCACATTGACGGTGAGCGTAATGTCGGGGTAGCTGCTGCCCGCTGCCAGCGCGTCGGAGCGCGTGCAGGTGAGCGTGCTCAGGGCGCAGGTCCAGCCGCTGCCGCTGATTGCGGTGGCGGTCAGGCCGGCGGGCAGGCTATCGACCACGGTCACGGTGTCGTTGGTGCCAGCGGTGCCCGGGTTCGAGACCTTGATGGTGTACTGCGCGCCGCTCTGGCCCTGGCTGAAGTTGCCAGTGTGCGTTTTCAGTACCGCGAGGTTCAGCACCAGCGGCAGGTTGACGATGTGCGGGTTCGTGTCCGAGCTGCCGAGGAAGTTGCTGTCGCCACCATAGCTTGCTGTGATGGTGCGGCTGCCGCTGGTGCTGAACGTGATGTCGCACTGGCCGGCGGCCACGCTTGCGGTGCAGCTATCGACGCCATCGGTCACAACAACGTTGCCGGTTGGCGTGCCTGCGCCCGGCGCTTTCGCCGCCACCGTGAACTTCACCGTCACTGGCTGCCCCACTGACGAGGGATCGGGCGTGTCGGACGTGATCGTCGTCGTGGTGTCGGCCTTGTTGACGGTGTGCGCGGCACCCGCCGAGGTGCTGCCGTTGAAGTTGGCGTCACCGGTATAGGTGGCAGTCAGCGTCTTCGCGCCCGGGCTGCTGAAGGTGATGGTGCAGCTTCCCGCCGCAACCGTGCCGGAGCAGCTCTGCGTGCCATCGGTCACAGTCACGTTACCGGTGGGCGTGCCGCTGCTGGCCGTCACCGTGAAGTTGATCGTCACACTCTGGCCGACGACCGAGGGATCAGGGTTGTCGGACGTGATTGTCGTGGTGGTGTCGGTCTTGGCGGGCGGGTTAACGGTGTGCGCGGCACCCGCCGATGCGCTGCCGCTGAAGTTGGTGTCGCCTGCATAGGTGGCCGTAAGCGTGCGGTTGCCCGTTGTGCTGAGCGTAATCGAGCAGCTTCCAGCGGCAACCGTGCCACTGCAGCTATCGACGCCGTCGCTCACCGTGACGTTGCCGGTAGGCGTGCCCGCGCCCGGCGCGCTGGCAACCACCGTGAAGTTGACCGTTACCGCCTGACCCTGAGTTGATGGATCGGGCGTGTCAGCGGTGATCGTGGTCGTTGTTCCTGCTTGATTGACCTGATGCGCTACGCCGGCAGACGTGCTGCCGTTGAAGTTTGTGTCGCCCGCATAGGTGGCGGTCAGGGTCTTCGCGCCAGCAGTGGTAAACGTGATGCTGCAC
>LJCR01001340.1 GCA_001399705.1 Kouleothrix aurantiaca | reverse complement strand
GTATAAGAGACAGATGTGACGCACTGGTTCATTCGCAGCGCGCGCGAGATTCAGGGCGAGCTGCGCTAGTGGCAAGGCAGCGCAGGGGTGGCAGATGGGGAAGAGCAGTTGGCGATTGCATTGCTGATGTTCTTTCTTGCTTCCGCACTGCCTTGCTGATAACCCACCAGTGCCGGCGGGCGCGCACGATTTTCTGGCAAGAAAAGGCGGCGGCAATCAAACGATTGCCGCCGCCTGTGTATAGCAAGCAGCCGAGCGTTGGCGCGTGGGCGCGCCTGCTGGCGTAGCCTATGAACTGCGACGGTGCGAGCGCTTCCGGCGTGGGTGGCGCTTATGCAGCCTGGCGAAAGTACTGGCCGCTCATCAGCTCAAAGACCAGCTGGTCGAGCGTGATCTCGGCCTCGTGATAGGTACGGGCAAAACCAATCAGCTCGCCATCCAGATACATAGCGAAGTCACGGGTTTCGCGGTCGTAGACGATCTCCTTGCGGTACATACTCTTACTCGCTTTCTAGGCTCATGTCTGCTTGAGTATCGTTTTTCTCGGTATGGCAGAAGTATAGCACAGGTGTTCTAAAAATGCAAGCACTGTTCGCAACCTCTTTTTTATAGCGGTCTGCAGAACATCTGGCCGCTCAGGCGCGGGCGAAAAACCTGCTATAGTGCGGAAAGTGCAACTGCATTCTGCATCGTGCCGGCTGCAAACTCTGGTAGTATTTGCGATTTCAGAGGGCTTCCGCTATACTGCCCGCGCTGTGGCGCCCGGCCCAGCTCAACGAGCCAAATTAGTTCGACCTTGGATTATTCACCCCGCCACCGCTACCAATCACGCCGCGCTGCTGTTGCGGCCCGTCGCCGCCGGATGTTGCTTGCAGGGGCAGCCGGCCTGGCTGCCTTGCTGCTTGGGGTGGGCCTGGCCTGGCGCCGCGCGCCTGCCCCGCCCAGTGCGCCTACCAGCGTCGCCGAGCAAGCCACCAGCGCAAGCACGCCTACCAGCGCTGCCGAGCAGCCCACCACGACGAATGCTCCTGTGCCAAGCGCTGGCCCGAACGCGCCGACCGAAGCCGCCTTGCCGGTGCAGCCCGCGCCGCCTTCTTCGGCCGCATATTTCGACGACCGGCGGCTGACCTACGAGCCAAACTTCTACGCGCCCGAGATCCAGGCTTTTCTGGAAAGCCAGCCCGGCGCGCTGAAGAGCATGAGCGTGCAGGTTGGCAATGCGCGCTACAGTTTTGCACAGGAGCTGGTTGGGGCCAGCAGCTACTACAGCGTGAACCCTAAGGTCATTCTGGCGCTGCTCGAACAGCGGCAGGGTCTTATTTCCACGCCGAACCCGACGCCCGACGAGCTGGGCTGGGCGGTGGCCTACCAGGGCGAGAATGGCAACCGCCGCGGCCTGACCGCGCAGATCCGCTGGGCGATCAAGCAGATTCTGTTCGCCAAGCGCGACTACCCGCAGTACCTGCCGCTCACCTACGCCGACAACTCATCGGCACCGCCGCGGCCAAGTATGAGCCTGAGCGAGTATGCGATTGCGCGCGTGCTTGCGCCCACCACCACGCCCGACCGGCTGCCAACCCTGCTGAATAATTTCCTGGCGGTATATACGCGCCTGTTTGGCGACCCACGCACGCCGCCGAGCGACTGGCCGGCGGCCTCCGCGCCATTTCTGAGCTGGCCGCTTGAGCAGCCCGCCGCTGTCACGTCGTTTTTTGACCACGGCGGGCCGTTTCTTACGCGCAATCCGGCTGCCGGCATTACGACCTACTGGGGCCGCACCGAAACCGACATCGCTTTTGCGTACAATGGCCACGACGGCTGGGATTTTGCCGCCGCGCCACCCGACCTGGTGCTGGCCGCCGCCGACGGCACGGTGGTGTTTGCCGGCAATGCCGACGACGGCTGCGC
>LJCR01000134.1 GCA_001399705.1 Kouleothrix aurantiaca | reverse complement strand
GGGTAGCCACCCTGCGCATCGGGAATAAATGAGCCGTCGGGCGTTGCTTCCGCCGTTGCGTCGGCGGCGATCGTCGGCGCGGGGTAGGCCGAGTCGGCCGTGGCGCGGGCCAGTTCGGTCGCGGCAGCGGTCGCTTCGCCGCCAATTGCCTGCGCCGTGCCCGGTTCTGCCGTGCTGGTGCCGGCCAGCGCGGAGCCATTTGGCGAGCCGAGAGGAAAGATCACCGCAATCAGGATCGCAATCCCAAGAAAGAGCAATGCCGCAATCAACATGATCATGTCGCGCGTCAAATGAATTGTAATAGTACGGCCGGACTGCCCGCCTGATTGGGTGTCGTTCGGCTCCAAAATCCCCTCCGAAATCATCACAATGCGGAGCTTGAAAGTCGTGGTCATCTTACCATAGCCCTCACGCGCATGCAATGTTTTTGCCGTTTTCAATGCAGTGTCGTAGCTTGAAGTGCCCTACCCGGAGTGGTATACTGGCGGCAGCACATGTGGGGCATGGTGCTTCCACAAGCAGAAATGGCGTGTCGCCGCCAGGGCTGACGATATGAAGCGTTTTTGGGGCGAACATACAATCGGCGCGCAGATCCTCCCGCGTATATCGCGCCGGCAAACCGCAGAGCTGAGCCAGCGCGCCAAGGTGCTGTGGACTCTGGGTAACTTTTTTATGCTGATTGGCGTCGTGCTGCTGCTGTATGTCGGCGGCATCTACAGCCAGGCCGAGTACGAGCGCTATGCCGCGCGCGGCGATACCGACGTGCCCGCCCCACCCGCCATAGTGCCGCAAGAAGATCAGGAGCCGGCGCCATTCGTCGCACCAGTGCTGAACAGCGCGAGTGCCGACAGCGCCGAAGGCCGCGTCGTCAGCGCGGTGCCTGTGGTCAACGCTGAACATACGTCGACGGTTACGCGCGTGCGCATCCCAAGCATCAATGTCGACTCGAAAGTCGTTGAAGTCGGCTGGGATGTCGAGAAGCAGGGCGGCCAGGACGTTGCGATCTGGCAGGTTGCCGAATACGCCGTCGGCCAGCATCGCGGCTCAGCGAACCCTGGCGAAGGCAATAATATCGTGATGGCCGGCCACGTGGGCGGCTATGGCAAAGTCTTTAAAGATCTCTATTATGTCAAACCCGGCGACCAGATCATCATCAATAGCGCAGGTCAGGAATATCTCTACACTGTGCAAGATCGCCTCCTAGTTACCGAAGAAGGTGTTTCCCCCGAGCAGCACGCCGCCAACGCCCAGCTGATCGCGCCAACCAAGCAGGAAATGGTCACCATGGTCACCTGCTGGCCGCCGAAAGGCCCCGACCGCTTCACGCAGCGGGTGGTGGTGCGTGCACTACCATTCAGCAGCGCAAGCCAGGCCAGCGAGCAGAGTAGCTGGACGGTACGCTAGGCCGATTCCCTGGCACAGAGCCTTTATCAGCGCACCAAAACACTTGTTCAAAACGAACGTTCGTGCTATAATCTCACTGGTGGCACGCACATGCCCACCGCGTTGACAGCCTGTGCGCGGTGTAGTAAAGTTTGAGCACGTAAGGAGTAGCACGAGTGAGTACGCAAAACGGAGGAGCGCCTGCGATGTCCATCTCGCCCGAGAAAGAAAAAGCGCTAGCCGCAGCCATGAGCCAGATCGACCGTAAGTACGGCAAGGGCTCAATCATGAAAATGGGTGAGGCCAGCTCGAAGCTCAGCTTCGATGTTATTCCCACGGGCGCGATCGCGCTCGACATCGCCTTGGGCGTCGGCGGCGTGCCACGCGGCCGCGTGATCGAGATCTACGGCCCAGAATCGAGCGGTAAAACCACCCTGGCTCAGCATATTGTCGCCCAGGCCCAGAAGATGGGCGGCGTGGCGGCCTTTATCGACGCCGAGCACGCCTTCGACCCGCTGTACGCTGGCCGCTGTGGCGTCGACACCACCAACCTGCTGGTGTCGCAGCCCGACTTTGGCGAGCAAGCGCTTGAAATCTGCGAAATGCTGGTGCGCTCAAACGCCGTCGATGTGATCGTCATCGACTCGGTGGCCGCGCTGGTGCCGCGCGCCGAAATCGAAGGCGACATGGGCGACTCGCTGCCCGGCTTGCAGGCCCGCCTTATGAGCCAGGCGCTGCGCAAGCTCTCGGGCGCGATTAATAAATCCAAAACTGCTGTTATTTTCCTTAACCAGCTGCGTATGAAGATCGGCGTGATGTTCGGCTCGCCCGAAACCACCACCGGCGGCCAGGCGCTGAAGTTTTACGCCTCGGTGCGCATGGACATTCGCCGCATCGAGACGCTGAAATCCGGCCAGGAAGCGATCGGCATGCGTTCGCGCGTGAAGGTTGTGAAGAATAAGGTTGCGCCGCCCTTCCGCCAGGCCGAGTTCGACATCATGGCGAACGAAGGCATCTCGCGCGCCGGCAATATCCTCGACGTTGGCGTCGAGCTTGAGATCATCCGCAAGAGCGGCGCGTGGTTCTACCTGGGCGAAGATCGCCTCGGCCAGGGCCGCGAAAACGCCAAGTCCTTTCTTAACGAAAACCCGGCGCTGGCCGACGAGATCGAGCGCCTGATCCGCGCCCAGGCCATGTCTGTGCCGGTTGCGCCAACCCCCGACAACGGCGACGATGGCGACGAAGACGGTCTGTTTGAGGAATAAATCTCTTTGACTTGGGCGAATATGAGTTTTGTGCGCCGGAATGCCTGCGGGCTCGGCGCGCAAAACTCATATCGTATTTTACGCTATGCCAAGCGGAAAAATCACCAGCCTGCGCGCGCAGGTGCAAGACAATCAGCGCGTCAATGTGTTTGTGAACGGCGAGTTTGCGCTCGGCGTCAGCCTGAACACGATCAGCCGGGCCGGGCTGTTTGTTGGCAAAGAGCTGAGCGAGGCAGAATACGCCCAGCTTGAAACGCTCGAAAGCAGCGACCGAGCCTACCAGGCTGCGCTGCGCTTTCTCGAAGCGCGTCCACGCTCGTCCGCCGAGGTGCGCACCCGCCTGGAGCGCAAAGATTTCGCGCCCGAAGCCATCGACGCCGCGCTCGCCCGCCTGACGCAGCTTGGTATGATCGACGACGCGGCCTTTGCGCGCCTGTGGGTCGAAAACCGCCAGCTCATGCGCCCGCGCGGCGCCAACGCCCTGCGCGACGAGCTGCGCCGCAAAGGCATCGACGCCGACACTGCCGCCGCGGTGCTGAGCGACGACACGCACGAAGACGAGGCCGAGCGGGCAATGGTGCTTGCGCGCGGCGCGCTGCGCAAATACGCCAGCGCAGCCGACCGCAACGCCTTTACTCGCCGTATGGGCGGCTTCTTGCAGCGGCGCGGCTTTACCTTTGACGTGATCCGCCCGATCATCGACACGCTGTGGGCCGAGGTGCGCGGCGACACCACCGCCGACGATGATGACGAAGAAGAATAGGAACGAAGAACCATGCCAGATATTCAATACCTTGGGCATTCCTGCTTCCGCCTGCGCGGGCGCGACGGCACGGTGATCTGCGATCCGTATGATCGCTCGGTCGGGCTCGATATTGGTAAGCCCGCCGCGCATATCGTGACCGTCAGCCACCAGCACCCCGATCACGCAAACGTCGCGGCGGTGAAGCCACTGCGCGAGCGGATGTTTTTGATCGAGGGGCCGGGCGAGTACGAGGTCGGCGGCATCTCGGTCACCGGCGTGCGCACTTTTCACGACAAGCAGAAAGGTGCGGAGCGCGGCAGCAACACTGTCTACGTGATTCATATGGACGATATTGTGTTCTGCCACCTGGGCGACCTGGGCCACGAGCTCACGACCCACCAGATCGACGAGATCGGCAATGTCGACGTGCTGTTCATTCCGGTTGGCGGCGACGAAACAATTGGGCCGGCTGAGGCTGTCAGCATCATCAGCCAGATCGAGCCGCGGATCGTCATCCCAATGCACTATGCCCTGAACGAGCAGCGCAGCTTCGAACACGACCTGGCATCGGTCGATAAATTCGTTCATGAGGTCGGTTTGAAGGATGTTGTACCTGAAGAAAAATTAAACATCACTTCAAACAATTTACCATCAGAAGCGGAAGAAACGCGCTTCGTTATTATGAAGCCTAGTACCTAACCGTTATCTTGTGTAGGTACTAGCCAAATCACCGCAAGCAGTGGTATAATTGTGATAAGAAAATAATATGTCTGGTGTACGAGTTCTCATATCCATCACTCGTAGGCAAGGCATTCAGAGGATGCTATGTTCGAAAGGGTCGCTTGGTGCACCCTCCGCATGAGCACTCACTGGCTCACACGCTTTCGGCACCAATGCTCCCAACCGATCGCCAATGGTGGCAAATCAACGCAAACGCAGCCCCAACTGCGCTTAGATTGCCATCGGGTTCACAGGCGACAATTTCATAGCACAATGCACGAGTCCTTACTGAAGAGGAAGGTAGAATAGCCTTCCTCTTTTCTTGTATTTTTGCGCTTGGTTACAGTTCCATTACGGCTTTTTGATATGATCTTGTGACTTTTCTATTTTGAATCAGTCAATACTTTAGCAAGTATGTATGTACATTGTGTAAATAAGAAACGTTTCTTCGTTCTTATAATGAGGCAGCGAAGCAATCGCAAGATGCATCGCGTGCGCCCGGCACGACAATAATGGTTGCAGTGCAATTCAGTGTATCGCTAGCGTGTACGGGTCTGTTCAATTGGGGTCGGTTGAACGACCCGTCTCTTTTTACGTAGCACAATAGTAAGTAGTATGACGATGAAGCACGATCAGGGTCATTCGCTTGACCAGCAAAAAGGAGCGACAGCAGCAATGGCAAAGTACATCTTCGTCACCGGCGGCGTAGCCTCTTCTGTCGGTAAGGGCATTACCGTTGCGTCGATTGGGCGGCTGCTCAAAAGCCGTGGGCTGCGGGTTTCTGTGCAGAAGCTTGACCCGTACATCAACGTTGATCCGGGCACGATGTCGCCGTACCAGCACGGCGAAGTATTCGTGACCGAGGATGGCGCCGAGACTGACCTCGACCTGGGGCACTACGAGCGCTTTATCGACGAGAACCTTTCGCGCCTGAGCAACGTGACCACCGGCCAGATCTACTCCTCGGTCATCCAGAAGGAGCGCCGCGGCGACTATCTGGGCGGCACGATCCAGGTGATTCCCCATATCACCAACGAGATCAAAGGCCGCATCGCGGCGGTTGCGCGCCAGTCGAATGCCGACGTCGTGATTGTCGAGATCGGCGGCACCGTGGGCGACATCGAGGGCCTGCCCTTTCTGGAGGCGATCCGCCAGATGCGCAAGGATGTCGGGCGCGACAACGTGCTGTACATCCATGTCACGCTGCTGCCGCACATCGGCGCAACCGGCGAGGTAAAAACCAAGCCGACCCAGCACTCGGTGATGGAGCTGCGGCGCGTTGGTATCACCGCCGACGTGATCGTGTGCCGCGCCGACCACCCGATCTCCGACGAGATTCGCGAGAAGGTCGCGCTTTTCGCCGATGTCGATGTCGAGGCGGTGATTCCGATGCACACCGTCGAGACGATCTACGAAGTGCCGCTGGTGCTCGAAGAAACCGGCCTGGGCAACTATCTGGTGTCGCGCCTGGGCCTCACCCACGCCGGCACGCCCGATCTGCGCGACTGGCAGCGGCTGGTGCGGCGCATCAAGACGCCCAAGCGCAGCCTGCCGATCGCCATCGTCGGCAAGTACGTCGAGCTGCACGACGCCTACCTGAGCGTGGCCGAGGCCCTGCGCCACGCCGGCCTCGACCAGGGTGTCGATGTCGACCTGCGCTGGATCTCGTCGGAGGTGATTGAGCGCGAAGGCCCCGAGGGTCTGCTGAATGATGTGCACGGCATTGTGGTGCCGGGCGGCTTCGGCTACCGTGGCGTCGAGGGCAAAATCGCCACCGCCGACTATGCGCGCGCCAACAACGTGCCCTTCCTGGGCCTGTGCCTGGGCATGCAGTGCGCCACCATCGCCTTTGCCCGCTACGTCATGGATGGCACGCCCGACGCAAACAGCACCGAGTTCGTGCCGCAAACGCCCCACCCGGTGATCGACTTCATGCCCGATCAGCTCGACATCACCGACAAGGGCGGCACCATGCGCCTGGGCGTCTACCCCTGCGTGCTGAAGCCCGGCACCAAGGCGGCGGCGGCCTACGGCACCAGCGAGGTGATGGAGCGCCACCGGCACCGCTTTGAGTTCAACAACAAGTACCGCAGCCTGCTCGAAGAGGCCGGGCTGGTGATCAGCGGGCAATCGCCCGACGGCCGCCTGGTCGAGATTATCGAGCTGCGCGACCACCCGTGGTTCGTGGCGTCGCAGTTCCACCCCGAGCTGCAGTCGCGCCCGAACCGCCCGCACCCGCTGTTCTGCAACTTCATCGCGGCGGCGCAGCACACCTACCGCGAGGGCGAGCAGCGCCCGCTGCCGCTGGACGAGGTGCTCACCAAGAATGGCAACGGGAACGGCGTGCTCCACGCGATCGGCGCAAAGTAGCAGCTCGTACAGC
>LJCR01001339.1 GCA_001399705.1 Kouleothrix aurantiaca | reverse complement strand
GCCCACGGTGGAGCGCATGGCCGAAGAGTTTGCGGGCCGCGCCGTGGTGGCGAAGCTCAATGTCGACGAGAACCCGCACACCGCGCGGCGCTTTGGCATCAGCGGCATCCCGGCGCTGTATATCTTCCGGCGCGGGCAGGTGGTCGAGCGCCTGGTCGGCGCGCAGCCGGCCTCGGCGCTGCGTCAGGCGCTGGCGCGCCACACGGCGGCGTAATGCGCTTTCAGCGCAGGGGTTAGGGAATAGGGAATAGGGTATGGTGATTACAGTGTACAAACTCTTTCCTGATTTCCGCAGATTATACAGGTAGCAACGATTGCCGTTGGTTTAATAAAAATAAGATGGTAAAGCTACTACGCACTACGCAATGAGCTCAAAATTGCGTAGTGCGTAGTGCATTATCGATGAATTCGTAGCGAATGCGGCCGTATCTGCGTAATCTGCGTAATCTGTGAATAAATATGGCTTTGTGCTGTTTGTATTGCCATCCTAACCGCCGCGCCGCACTTTCCGCAAGCGCGCGCATCCTGTGGTACTATCAGCGCATCGCCAAATGCCACCCCAGGAGGGAACCAGCCGTGCAGCTCGATCATATACACCAGGGCGACTGCGTCGAAGTTCTCAACTCCCTGCCCGAGCGCTCGGTCGACCTCGTGTTTGCCGACCCGCCCTACAACCTGCAGCTCCAGCAGGAGCTGTGGCGCCCAAACATGACGCGCGTCGACGCTGTGGACGACGAGTGGGATCGCTTCGACGATTTCGCGGCCTACGATCGCTTTACGCGCGCGTGGCTGGCGGGCTGCCGGCGCGTGCTGAAAGACACCGGCACGCTGTGGGTGATCGGCTCGTACCACAACATCTACCGCGTCGGCGCGATTCTCATGGACCTGGGCTACTGGATTTTGAACGACGTAGTGTGGGTGAAAACCAACCCCATGCCGAACTTTCGCGGCGTGCGCTTCACCAACGCCCACGAGACGCTGATCTGGGCGCAGAAAGAGCGTGGCGCGCGCTACACCTTCAACTACGAGGCGATGAAGGCGCTGAACGATGGCCTGCAGATGCGCAGCGACTGGGAGCTGCCGATCTGCACGGGCGCGGAGCGCCTGAAGCTGAACGGCACCAAGGTGCACGCCACGCAAAAGCCCGGGGCGCTGCTTTACCGCGTGCTGGCAGCCGCTTCCGAGCCGGGCGACGTAGTGCTCGACCCGTTTTTCGGCACGGGCACCAGCGGCGCGGTGGCAAAGAAGCTGCACCGCCGCTGGGTCGGCATCGAGCGCCACGCGCAGTATGTGCAGGTGGCGGCCGAGCGCATCGCGCAGATCGAGCCCGGCGACCTCGCCCGCGAGCTGTTTGTGTTCCCGCGCAAGCGCGCGCAGGCGCGGCTGCCGTTTGGCGTGCTGCTTGAGCAGGGCTTGCTTCAGCCCGGCCAGACGCTCTACTTCCGCGACGACGACGCGCGCCCGGCGCAGGTGCTGGCGAACGGCCAGATCAAGTGCGGCGAACGTATTGGCTCGATCCACGAAGTGGCGCGCGCGCTGCTCGGCGCGCCATCTAATGGCTGGGAAGTCTGGTTCTTCCGCGCGCCCGGCCAGCCCGGCCAGCCAATCGATTATTTGCGCGCGCAGGCGCGTGCGATGCGGGATGGCGCGTAGCTACGCGCTTTTGCCTGCGCGGCGGGCGAGTTTCGTCGCCTGTGCGGCAAAGGCGTGCTTGTTTTTGAAAGAAGTGATTTCGCCTGCGCGGCGAGCGGCAGGGTGCGCCGGCACCCTGCACCCCGGGCGGGGCTTCGCCCCTGCACCCCAAATAGATGCTGGTGTCATTGCTGGAGCTCGATGCGCATGCCTCCGTTGTGCTCGCCGCAGGTATCTGGCGATAGAGTATTTGCCAGTTTAAGCGCTTTCCAATAAAGG
>LJCR01001338.1 GCA_001399705.1 Kouleothrix aurantiaca | reverse complement strand
CCGACGACGAGCTGAAAATGAAATCGCGCCTGATCGAAGACACCCTGGCGAGCTTCAAGGTCGAAGCGCAGGTGGTGGGCGTCAACACCGGCCCGGCGGTCACGCAGTTCGAGCTGCAGCCCGCCGTGGGCGTGAAAGTCAGCCAGATCACCACGCTGGAAAAAGACCTGGCGCTGGCGCTGCAGGCGCATTCGCTCCGCATCGAGGCACCGATTCCCGGCAAGCCCGCCATCGGCATCGAAATCCCGAACTCGTCGATCTCGATCGTGGGCATGCGCGATGTGATTGAGAACACCAGCTTCGAGAACTCCAAAACCAAGCTCAAGCTACCGCTCGGCGAAGACGTTTCCGGTCAGGCCGTGATTGCCGGCATGGAGCGCATGCCGCACCTGCTGGTGGCGGGCAGCACCGGCTCGGGCAAGAGCGTCGCGGTGAACTGCTTTGTCTGCGCGCTGCTGATGAAACACACGCCCGAAGACCTGAAGTTCATCATGGTTGACCCGAAGATGGTCGAGCTGATCGTCTACAACCACATTCCGCACCTGCTCTCGCCGGTGGTGACCGAGCTGGAGCGCGTGGTGCCGACGCTGAAGTGGGCTGTGAAGGAGATGGAGCGGCGCTACAAGGTCTTCGCCAAGCACGGCTTCCGCAACCTCGACAGCTATAAGCAGGCCGCGCGCCGCCGCGCCGACCTGGAGCCAATGCCCTATATCGTCATTATTATCGACGAGCTGGCCGACCTGATGATGATGGCGCCCGACGAGGTCGAAACGCTGATCTGCCGCCTTGCGCAGATGGCGCGCGCCACCGGCATCCACCTCATTCTCGCCACGCAGCGCCCCTCGGTCGATGTCGTGACGGGCCTGATCAAGGCGAACTTCCCGTCGCGCATCGCTTTTGCCGTTACCTCGCAGATCGACTCGCGCGTCATCCTCGACATGAACGGCGCCGAGCAGCTGCTTGGCCGCGGCGACATGCTCTACATGGCCGCCGACGCCGCCAAGCCCATTCGCGTGCAAGGCACCTACGTCTCCGACGCCGAGGTCGAGCGCATTCTGGCGACCTACTCGCGCGATCTGCGCGGCACCGAGCGCGACGTGCTGTTCCGCAAGCACAAGGAAGAAGTAGCCCGCAAGCGCGGCTATATTTTGTAGCGCGGAACTGTCAGAGAGGCTGCGCAAAAGTCGCTTAGCTGCTTATGTCAGGTGCGGTCGGCAGGGCGACTTTTTCGTATATTTCTTCCAGCCGCAAGACGCATTCAATCGATGCCAGCGTGATACTGGCTGCCTCGTCGGTGAGCGAATTGAAGGTCCACAGCTTGTCCGAACGGCGCACAAAATGCTCAACCGCCATGGCATCCTGGGCGATCAGAAGATATTCCTGAAAGCTCTCAAGCGTCTGGTAGGCCTGAAACTTCTTGCCCCGGTCGTAGCGCTCGGTTGAAGGCGAAAGGATCTCGATGATCACGGTTGGGTTGGCGAGCGTGTCGTCGAACGCATCTTCAAACTGCGCCGCACCACACACCACGGTGATGTCGGGGTAGACGTAGCGCCGCGCCTGGGGCAAGCTCACGCGCATGTCGCTGCCATACACCGTCCAGGGCCGCGCGCGTAGCTGCTGGTGCAGGCTGCTGGTGATGTTCGTGCCAATCAGCGCGTGGTTGCGCGACCCGCCAGCCTGCAACAGCACGCGGCCATCCGCGAACTCATGTTTTTCCGGCTGGCTCCGCTCGAAGGCGAGATACGCAGCGGGGGTCCAGTGCTGAAGTGGCTGTACCGACATGCTATTTCCGCTTGCTGAATAGATGCGCTGGCGCGGCTACCCGCCCGGCAGATCAATCATCGCAGTTCATAATCGCTGGCGCAACTACAACAAAGGTCGAATCCGGAGGCATGCCAGCGGTGGCATGAGG
>LJCR01001337.1 GCA_001399705.1 Kouleothrix aurantiaca | reverse complement strand
TCCCCGGCCTCGTCGCTATTTGCTTCCTACAAAGCGCGCGAACACACCCAGCCCGCGCGGCAGGCGCCTGCGCGCACCGCCCGGCTGCCAGCGCCCTTCCAGCGTGCGGCGCACAATCGCAATCAGGCCGCCCAGCACGCCAATGATGACGCCCAGCCACACCAGCACAATGCCCGGCTTGACGCTGACCGTCACCACGGCCTTGCCCGAGTCGACTGGCAGGTTCAGGCCGGTGACGCGCACAACCACCCAGCGCTGCAGCGGGTTGAAATCCTCGAACACGGCAGTTTTGCCGCCGGGCAGGTCGACCGGCACGCGCTGCAACGCCTTGGCCGGGTCGGTTTCATTCGCCACCAGCCGGATTACCGGCACGACGGTGCTGGTTTTGCCTTCGTACTGCACCAGCAGCTTGGCCCCAATGTCGCCACTGCCACCGTGCGTTTCAACTGCGTCGAAGCCCTGGAAGGTGATGCTGTACGGCCCGATGTCGCGCTTGTCGCCGACGCTGAGCTGCGCGGTGTTGCGGTCGATCGGCGGCTGGTATTCCTGCGGCGAAATGTACACATCTTCGTAAAGGTCGCTCTTGATCGCGGGCGTGGCCATGGTCGCGCCCATGCGCGGGTTGAAATACAAGTTCGGCTGCGCGCTCCAGGTCTTGCCATTGCGCGTCAGGGTCAGGTCGAGCACGCCGCGACCCTGCTCGTTGGTCTTCCAGTCGCTGAAGCTCATGTCATAGCCGTAGACGTTGACCGACTCGCCCTGCGGCAGCGAGACGCGCAGCTCGGGCGTGGCGTAGAAGCTCGAACCAACCACGCCGGCCAGCAGCACCGCCAGGCCCACGTGCGCCAGGTAGCCGCCAATGCGCAGCCAGCCGCTCTTGACGGTGCGAATGATCATCAGGATGTTTGTGCCGGCGGCAAATGCGCCCAGGCCCAGGTAGGCCAGCGGCAGCGGGTCGCGCGCGCCGAGCACCAGGCCCAGGCAGGCCACCAGCACCGCCGCCAGCGCCGGCCAGCGCAGCGCGCGCAGCAGGTGGCGCACATTGGTGTCGCGCCAGCCCAGCAGCGGCCCGACGATCATCAGCACAACAAGAATGATTGCCAGCGGCGGCACGGTGGCGTGGTAGAAGCTCGCCACCAGGCCGAAGCGGCCATCGGTGAAGGCGGGCGCGTTCGGGTCGAGCGCCTGGCCGCGATCCAGCTCGAACGCCGCGCCAAAGAAGCTTTGCAGCGCATTGCCGACGCCCGGGATGGACGAGATCACCGGCATCGATGTGCCGATCGAGATAACTGTGGCGATGACGATCAGGCCCAGCGAAAGCAGCACGAAGAAGCTATCGCGCGAAAGCAGCTTCTCCGAAATCGGCCGGCTCGGGATGTCGCGCCAGCGCAGCGCCAGAAAGCCAAAGCTCGCCACCGCCAGCACCGCCAGAAAGCTGGTCATAATCGTCTTCAGGCCCTCGGCCACAAACGAGTGCACCGAGAACGACGACAGCACGCCGGTGCGCGTCAGGAAGGTGGCATAGAACACCAGCACGTAGGTCAGGATGGCCAGCGCGAAGTTGGCGCGGCGCATGCCCCCACTGGTGCGCTGGATCAGCAGGGTGTGAATCAGGGCCGTGGTCGTCAGCCAGGGCACCAGCGACGAGTTCTCCACCGGGTCCCAGCCCCAGTAGCCGCCCCAGTTCAGCGTTTCGTAGGCCCAGTAGCCGCCCAGCAGCAGCGCCAGCCCGAGGAACGACCAGGCCGCCAGCGCCCACGGCAGCGCGGCGCGCGCCCAGCCGTCGTAGTCGCGCCGCCACAGCCCGCCAATCGCAAACGCGAACGGCACCGCCATCAGCGCATAGCCAATAAACAGGATGGGCGGGTGGATGATCATCCAGGGGTTGTGGAGCAGCTCGTTCAGCCCTTTGC
>LJCR01001336.1 GCA_001399705.1 Kouleothrix aurantiaca | reverse complement strand
GGCGGGCCAGATTTGGTGCAGCGCGCGGCTGCCGACCATCAGGCCCACATGCCCGCCCGGTACGACATGGAGCCGCCGCTCGGCGCTCGACACCAGCGCCATGAGGTTGGCCGAGCACTCGCGTGGCACGATGTGATCCTGCGCGGCGATGACATTCAGCAGCGGCACGCGGATGTTCGCCAGGTCGGCGCGGCGGCCGCGCACCACCAGCTCGCCGCGCGCCAGCTTGTTCGCGCGAATGAAATCGTTCACCCACTGGCGAAAGGCCGCCCCGGCGAAGGGCACGCCATCGTGCACCCAGCGATGCATAGCCTGCCAGCCCTCCACGGCGGCCGGGTCGTCGGCGCGATCCCACAGGCTGGCATACACGCTCACATAATTCTCCACCGGCTTGAGCATCTTCGAGCCAAACTCGATCAGGCCGGGCGGCACGTTGCCAAAGGCATCGACTACGCGCTCCACATCGAAGTGCTGCGGGTCGAGCCAGGCGCGGAAGCTGCTGGGCGTACCGGCGTCGAAGTCGATTGCGGGGGCGAGCAGCGCCAGGCGGCGCAGCGGCGCTTCGGGGAACAGCGCGGCGTAGAGCGTGGCGAGCGTGCCGCCAATGCAGTAGCCCAGCATGTCGAGCTGGCTGGCGCCCGAGGCGCGCAGCACCTCGCGTACGGCGCGCGGCAGGTAGTTGGCGGCGTAATCGTCGAAGCGGGTGTGGCGGTCTTCGCGGCCGGGCGCGCCCCAATCGAGCAGAAAGACATCAAAGCCACGATCGCGCATCAGCTCGATGAAGCTGCGCCCCGGCAGCAGGTCGAAGATATACGGTTTGTTGATCAGCGCGTACACCAGCAGCAGCGGCGTGGGCTGGCGCTGCGCGGGCGGCAGCGTGGGCGCGTAGCGAAACAGCTGCACCGGCCCAAGCGACCAGACCAGCGTGCGGGGCGTGCGGCCAACCGCCACGCGGTCGGCTTCCAGCGCGAGCCGGGCAGTTTTGCCGGCGTGGCGCAGCAATGCCTCAACTGTTTTGCGCAGATCGCTCATGGCTGGTGTTGTAGCAGCCCGCGGTAACAGGCCGGTTACGCCGCGAAGGCGCGCTCTTCCACAAACAGCGTGGTGTGGTGGCGGCGCGGCGGCCGGCTGGCCAGAAACATGTCGAAGCCGCCGGCCGGCACGGGCAGCGCGGCCTGACGCTCGCCCATCATCGCATCGATCCAGTCTTCGTGCAAGTCGTCGTCGTACAGCTCGTCGTCGGGGAAGGATTCGCGGAAGGCGCGCTGCCACCAGGCTGTGCTGAGCGCGGGCTCAAGCGGGCGGCGCTGCGCATCGTACACGTAAATCGCGTCGATCACCGCGTAGCTGCCCGCGCCATTGCGCTCGGCGGTGGTGACAACCTCGATGCGCTCGGCGCGCGGGCCGTAGATGTCGCGCGCGTAGCTCACATACTCGCGCCAGGTTTCAAAAGCGCGGAATTCCTGCACAAACGTTTGGAGCTCGGTCTCGGTCATTCCTCGGTATGGCATACTCGGTTCCCCCATCAGAATGCGCTCGATCGTGGCTTGGTCGCTGTGTGTTGGTGCTGGAATTGTAGCACAAATGTGCGTCATCTAACGTCACAGGCCGTGCCGGCGCGATGGCTCGAACGCCGTGCGTACGCAGGTGGGTAGGGGGATGGGATGTGAAGGGGTGACAAGATGACAAGATGAAGGGGTGAAAGAGCAGTGCTGAGTGTTGAGTTTTAGTGGCTATGAACCGCAGAACCGAGAACCGCAGAACCATAACCACGAAGGCACGAAGACGCGAAGGGAAAGGAGAACGGAACCGCAGAACTAAACAGTGGGCAGTGGGCAGTGGGCAGTGGGCAGTGGGCAGTGGGCAGTGGGCAGTGGGCAGTGGGCAGTGGGCAGTGGGCAGTGGGCAGTGGGC
>LJCR01001335.1 GCA_001399705.1 Kouleothrix aurantiaca | reverse complement strand
CGATGAACACCCACAGCAGCGGGTTCGTCGCATCGGTGAAGCCCGAGCCCGAGGATGTGTAGATTGCCAGCGCAACGACGTAGAACAGCAGCGACAGCGCGCTCGACAGCAGCATGGCCGTTTTTTTGTGGTAGCGATCGACCAGCGAGCCGAGGAAGAAGCCGGAAAACGCGACCGTAACGGTGTACACGCCTGCCATCACCGAGGTTGCAATTACTGATTTGGTTTCCAGGTAGGCCCAGAATGTGGCCGCGAACCAGATAAACGTGTTTGCGAGCGAGGCGGCCAATGAGTTCGCCAGCACAGCGTAAAAGGTTTTCATGCGTTCGTTTTCATCTCCGTGTGCGCGGCGATCGCCGGGATCACGATCTTCCACGCACGCTGCGGCAGCTCGTGGCCGGCGTGTTCGAGCAGCACAAATCGTGCGTTCGGGATTGCGCGGGCCAGCGCCTCGCCGTGGCCGGGCAGAAACAGCCGAGCTTCGCTGCTGCGGAACACCAGTGTCGGCACCGCAATCTCACCGAGGCGCTGCCGCCGCGTTCCCTCGCCGCCGACCAGATTGTGATTGGCCAGGCTCGCGGCCATGTTGCGCGTCCAGTCGAAGATCTGCCCGGCCAGTTCGCGCTGCCCGGCAAGCTGGCGCTGGAATGCGACGAAATGTTTCGGCGCACAATTCGACATTACGCATCAACCTGCGCGATGCGAATCAGGTTGCCGCACGTGTCGTTGAACACCGCGAACGTCGCCGGGCCGGCAACCGTTGGTTCGGTTTCAAATTCGATGCCCAGCGCTTGCAGACGCTCGAATTCATGCTGAATATTGTTCACCGCAAAGGTCGCCGCTGCGATGCCATGCTCGGCCATGATCTGCATGATCTGCCTGATCGCCGGGTTGTCGCTCGGCTCGATGTGCAGTTCCGGGCCGTCTGGCTGAGCCGGCGCGACAAGCGTGAGCCAGCGGAACGGCCCGAGTTGCTGGTCGGTGTGCTTCACAAAACCAAGCACGTCGGTGTAGAAGTGCAGTGCCTTTTCCTGATCGTCCACGAAAATATTCCTCAGCTGAATTCGCATTGCTCCCTCTCAAACAGTATGCCTGCTTACGCATCGGCAATCTTGATCGACAGCTCGACATCCCACAGCAGCTTGCGCGGCTCAATACGGTAGTCGGTCAGGTAGGCTTCGTAGCGTGATGTGTACGATTCGGCCTGGCCCGCAACCAGCGGCTCGAACGCGACGCCATTCTCTTTCGCCCACTGCATGAGCGCCTGATTGCCGCGCAGCCCGTTGCCGCGGTAGACCAGCGTCGCGTAGCGCCCCTGCGGCAGCGTTCCCGGCTTGATGCTGCCCGCGCCAGCACGCGGGGCATCGGTCAGCAGCCCGGCCTCGACCTCCATGATGCTGGCCATGTCGCAGTGGTAGTAGCGCAGAAAGTACGGCCCTTGAGCCGCCAGCGCGTTTGCCTTGCTCCACCCGCGCAGCTCTTTCAGCGCCTTTGTGGCCACGGCAAACATGCCGCCAAAGGGCGTCTCGAAGCGTATGCCGAGGTAGGGCCGTTCGGGCTTTTCGACGATCGAAACCGGCCCGATGATGGTTTCGGCTTTCATACGAATCCTCGGTATGGAGAGACCATCCACAGATTACACAGATGACGCAGATATCTGGCGAGCGCGCGCCTCTTATTACTCTGGAAATTAAGTTATTTTATACAACTGTCAAGCTTCCAGGAAGCTAAACTGGTATCAGATTGAAGGAAAACTGGCTTGAGCTTCCTGGAAGCTGAGTGCAAGGAATTTTATTTTCCAGAGTACTTATTGGCGTTTTCGTACAATCTCTATCTGATCTTTCTATTCGGCAGCTATCCTCGCCTTTATGGCACTACTGGGCCGGCGCGTCGAGGAATGCGTCCACTATCGGGA
>LJCR01001334.1 GCA_001399705.1 Kouleothrix aurantiaca | reverse complement strand
CGCACACACAGATCTGCCCAGACAGATGCTTCTGATTCGCAAGCGCGAGGGCTACACACCCTCGCGCTTGCTTGTTATAGAATTATGGAACTGGCGGGGTTGGCACTTCAAACGGTGGAGGTGGCTGCCCACCTTCCGGCGTTGGCGCGGGCGGCTGCTCGCCTGCCGGCGTTGGCGCGGGCTGGCCCTCGGCCGGGGGCGTGGCTGGCTGCTCAGCCGGCGGTGCTGCCACTTCATCGGGCGCGCGCACGCCAGGCACCACAGTGGTGCCGGGCGGGATCCACTCACCAGGGCCGGGCAGCGTGCTTACCACCGCATAGGGTGGGGTTGTATCGAACACATCGGGGATGCGCTCGCGCGTCTGATAGTCGACATAGATGTTCGAGATGCCCAGCGCGGCCAGCTGCTCTTTGGCCTGGTTTTCGCCAAAGCTGCGCAGGTCAGGCATGCGCACCGAGCCAGGCGGCGCAACCGAAACGATCATCTCGCTGGTGCAGTTGGGGATATTGCTGGCCGTGGCAGCACTCCCACCCTGCCACTTATACTCCACCTTCTCGTCGGGATCGTCAGGCGGCACATTCCAGACCTTGATCGTCGTGATCATCTCGGGCGGCACGTCAACGCCTTCCACCGGCCGGCAGAACGAAGAAGGATCGAGCGCCTGCTGATTTCCGTTCTCGTCGGTGGAAACAGGCGTGGTGCCAAGGTTGGCAACCGTAAGCTCGCGGTAGGCGTCGCAGCCATTCTGGATGTCGCCGCCAGCCTGGAGGCCCGAGCCATCCGGCGTTGGCGTCGCTGAATCCTGCTTATTCTTGCCGTTCATGTCGGGCGAGAACAATTCCTGCGAGTAGCGATTAAACGAGCCGGGCAGCTGGCAGATCGACTTGCGCGTGAGATCTTTCGGCAGCTCGAAGTTGAGCGGCAGCTTGCCATTGTATGGCTCGGCCAATATTTTCTCATACTCCGGATTGCTGAACAGTTCTTCCATCACATTGTGCCAGATCACGCCGCCGCCGGTGAGGCTTTCGACTTTGGCGGTTGGCTCGTTGTTGTTGTTGCCGCTCCACACGCCAACCGTGACATAGGGCGTGAAGCCGACTGTCCAGGCGTCGCGCCAGTCGTTGGAGGTACCGGTTTTCACGGCGGCCGGGCGCGAAAGCTTCAGCTTGCTGTTCAATCCCCAGATCGGCGCGCGCGCCTGGTCGTCGCTCATCATGTCGGTGACAATCGCGACGTGATCGGGGTTGATTGCGTTGGGCGTGGGTTTGGGCTGAAATTCGCGCACATTGCCGCGGCTATCGACAATTTTCAGGATAGCCATTGGCTCGTAGCGCGTGCCGCGGCTGGCCATGGTGTTGTAGGCGGTCGTCAGATCGAGCGGCGTGACCTCGCCGCCGCCGAGCGTGAGCGCCAGGCCGTAGTAATCGGGCGGGTTTTGCAGGCCGGTGATGCCGGCGCGGTGCAGCAGGTCAAGCGTGTTCTGAATGCCTGCGAACTTCAGCGCCTTGACGGCCGGCATGTTCAGCGAGTTTGCCAGCGCGGTGCGGATGCGCAGCGGGCCGTTCCAGCGGCCGTTGTAGTTCAGCGGCTTGTAGGCTTTCGGCCCGAACGGCGGGAACTCGGTCGGCACGGCCCACAGGATCGAGGCCGGCGTCATACCCTGGTCCATTGCAGACAGGTAGGTGAAGGGCTTGAGCGCCGAGCCCGGCTGGCGGTCGCGCGTGGTCACGTTCACCTGGCCGTCGAGCACGTTGCCCTTTTCGCCCTTGGTGGTGGTTGGCACGCTGGCGTTGTAGTCGATACTGCCGACCATCGACAGGATCTCGCCGGTGTTCGGCTGCATCACCACCACGGCGGCGTTGTGAATATTGCGCTCGCCCAGGTCGCGGATGCGCTCGGCGGCCTTCTGCTGCAC
>LJCR01001332.1 GCA_001399705.1 Kouleothrix aurantiaca | reverse complement strand
CCGCGCTGCCCTCGGCCACCATAACAGTCGCGCAGGGCGAGCAGGAAGTGGCGGCGGTGCCGTGGGATGTGCTTCAGCAGAAAGGCGCGGTTGAGACGCCGCGCGCCCGGCTGGAGATCATCGACAGCGGGCGCAACTGGGTGCGCACCACCGTGCTCGACGACGCGACTGGCCAGCCGGTGCCGTGCCGCGTACACTTCCGCTCGCCCGACGGCGTTCCATTTCAGCCGCACGGCCACCACAACCATGTCAATTCGAACATGAACACATGGCACATCGACATTGGCGGCGACCTGCGCTTCGGCCAGGTGACCTATGCCTACACCGACGGCACCTGCCAGGGCTGGCTGCCGCGCGGCGAGGTGATTGTGGACGTGGCGCGCGGCTTTGAGTACGAGCCGCTGCGCACTACCGCCACAATTGCTCCGGGCCAGCAGGAGCTGACGCTGCGGCTCAAGCGCTGGGCGAATATGAATGCGCAGGGCTGGTTCAGTGGCGACACGCACGTTCACTTTCTCGGCGCGAACGGCGCGCACCGCGAGGCCCAGGCCTAAGACCTGAACGTGGTGAGTCTCCTGCAATCGCAGTGGGGCCACCTGTTCACCAACACCGAAGATGCCCTCGGCGCGACCACCACCAACGGCGGGCGCACCATCGTCTACACCTCGCAGGAAAACCGCCAGCACCTGCTCGGCCACCTGACGCTGCTTGGCCTGAAGCAGCCGGTGATGCCGTGGTGCAGCGACGGCCCGGCCGAGGCCGAGCTGGGCGGCACGCTTGAAACGACCATGGCGCATTGGGCCGACGCCTGCCGCGCGCAGGGTGGCACGGTAGTGCTTCCCCACCTGCCCAACCCCAACGGCGAGCCGGCCGCGCTGATCGCCACTGGCCGCGCCGACGCGGTCGAGATGATCGACGCCAGCCAGTACAAGCACCAGGAATACTATCGCTACCTCAACAACGGCTACCGCCTGCCGCTCGTCGGCGGCACCGACAAGATGTCGAGCGACGTGCCGGTGGGGCTGTATCGCACCTATGCGCACATTCGCGACGAGGAATGGAGCTATGACGCATGGTGTCGGGCGGTGCGCGCCGGCCGCACCTTCCTGAGCGCCGGGCCAATTCTGCGTTTCAGCGTGGAAGGTGCAGAAATAGGCGACACCCTTGAGCTGCCAGCCGGTGGCGGAACGGTCGAGATCGTGGCAGAGGCCGAGTCGATTCTGCCCATCCATACGCTCGAAATCGTGCAGAACGGTGTGGTGATCGCCCGCACCGAAGAATCTGCCGGCACGCGCAAGCTCACCCTGCGCGCCAGCGTGAAGGTTGGGGCCAACTGCTGGTTTGCCGCGCGCTGTGGCGGCCCGCGCTACTACGACATGCTGAAGTTTCTCGATTGCTGGGGTCGCGGAATGTTCGCGCACACCTCGCCCATCTACGTAGCGGTGGGCGGCGCGTGGCAAATGTTCGACCCCGCCACGACGCAGTATATGCTCACGCTGATCGACGGCAGCCTGGCCTACATTCGCAACACCGCCGCCTACGACGCGCCAGAAAGTGTCACGCACCATCACGGCGAAAGCGACCACACGGCGTTTCTGGAGCGCCCGTTTCACGAAGCTGCTGCTGCATTGCACCGACGCATGCACGCGCTCGGCATCCCGCATTAGCGCAAGGCGAGGATGACAAGATGACAAGATGACGGGGTGAAAAGGTGAGCATCCCAATCCTAAAACCCTAGACTCCAGCGGGCGGTAACCTGCAACCTCAAACTCTTTGCGTTCTTTGCGTTCTTTGCGGTTGAATATCCACTTGTCGTTGGTCTGTGGTCGGTTGTCGCATTCCCATACAATATAGTGGTATCATTGAGCAAAACGCTTCGCGGTAAGAAGGTAGATGTATGGCAGCACAGATAATGG
>LJCR01001333.1 GCA_001399705.1 Kouleothrix aurantiaca | reverse complement strand
TTCTACGATACTGCCGACGACCACGAGGCGCTGGTGGTGCGCCCGCGCGACACCGGCGACAACGCCACGCCGTCGGGTAATTCTGCCGCTGCCGAGGTGCTGCTGCGTCTGGCAATCATCTTCGACGAGCCGACCTACCGCGCGCGCGCCGCGACGATTCTGGGCAGCCTGGCAGCGTTTCTGGCGCGCTACCCAACCGGCTTTGGGCGCTACCTGGCCGCCGCCGAGTTTGCGCTGGCCGCGCCGCACGAGATCGCGCTGGTCGGCACGCCCGCCGCGCCCGACATGCAAGCCCTGTGCGCAGTGATCTTCCAGCCGTTTCGCCCAAACAAGGTGGTGGTGCAGCGTGACATAAGCGGGCCAGCATTTGAGTCGCCGCTGCTGGAAGGGCGCGCGCAGCTCGGCGAGCGGGCGACGGTGTATGTCTGCCACAACTACGCATGCCAGCTGCCGGTGAACGAGCCAGAGGCGCTGGCAGCGCAGCTTGCTGGTGCAGATACTGAGTGATAAAGCGAGGAGCGCCCGGCGCGAGCTTGTGTTGGCTGGTCGTGTGAGGTTATGCATGGGGCACGGGTGCGGCGAAGCTGCACCCGAATGGTATTGTTCGAACGGCAAGCGGAATATTTCCACTAACCATAGCCGTACTGGCGCTGGGCGAAAATGTGTTGCTCCGCGAAAACGCACGCCCCCAGCTCACTCATGTGCCCCTGGGGCGTTTCCTCGCGCACAATGCTGGCGCGAAGTGCAAACGCGCCCTGCTCCGCAAGTATTGGCCAGCGCACAGGACGCCTTCTGCGCGTTAATATGCTGCGTCCTTGGCGATCCAGTCTTGCAGGCTGTCGCGCACGGCAGCGGCGCTCAGGCCGGTGCAGAGCGGCACGTGTGGCATGCCCTCAACCCGCCCTTGAAACTTTTTACCAAACTGCCAGATAAACGCCGCGTATTCTTTTCCATTGATCGAAAAGCGGTAGATTTGGCCTTGTCGCTGTACGGGCCGATTGTTTTTTCGCGTTGTCATGGCGCTGTTATTCCCTCACCGATTCTTTGCGTCGCATTCTCGCCAAAGCCGTCGAGATTTGTATTGCCCACTACCTGCGCGCCAGGCACGATCACAGGCATCGCTGCGTGCGCTTGCCACAGCTGGGACAAAGGGGCAAGCGCGCGTTATGATCGCGCCAGAGCTGCCTGCTCGTATGTGTGGCTGATTTGAGCAGGCAGTCAGCCGCCTGAACGCGGCGGCCTTCATCGCCAACACTTGCTCATGCGCAGGGCGATATGCTGCTTATTCTCACGAACAGGGATCGCTTCCCTGAGTAGCACAACGGTCCTTACTATCGCGAACCGCTTGGGTGCCAATCAGGCGCTGTGCGATATAGTTGAACGCATCGCTCGGAGGTAAAGGTTTGTGGCAGAATGTGGTATGGCCCAGTATACCATAGATATCAGCGGATAGCGCCGGGCTGCGCCTCGCACGCCTTCGCGGCGGACTTTTGTTAATCTGGTAATTCTGTGCTATACTTTGCTCGTCTAAAGAAAGTTTGGTTTCCACGATATGCATCAGATCTGGCCTGCCTCCAGGCACGTGTTCCCCCGCTCATCGTTTTCCAAGCTCTTGGGCAAGTTTATTCACACCAATAAAGGAGTATGCGAACGATGAGTTACGCAGACAAAACGATCACGTGTCGTGACTGTGGGATGGATTTCGTGTTTACCAGTGGCGAGCAGGAGTTTTACGCGCAAAAGGGCTTTACCAACGAGCCGACACGCTGCCCGTCGTGCCGGCAGCAGCGCAAAGCGAGCGGCGGTGGCCGCAGCGGTGGCTACGGCAGCCGCGACAGCTACGGCGGTGGCTATGGCGACCGCGACAGCTACGGCGGTGGCCGCGGCGGCGAGCGCGAGATGCACAGTGCAACCTG